>NZ_JCACVY010000108.1:0-14973 GCF_058833935.1 Roseomonas sp. TS2
TTCTCCGTGCTGCCCGAGCAGGGCGCCATGCTGGCCGCCGGCATGGCGCCGCTGGTGGCGCCCGAGATGCTGCAGCGCCTGCTCTCCCGCCCCACCCTGCGCGGCGAGGCCGCCACGCGGGAAGCGGTGGCGCGGCTGATGGGCCGCGGCGGCTGGGCGCCCCAGCCGGAGAACCTGCTCTTCGCCGGGCGCGGGCAGCAGGCCCTGGCCGCCTGCTTCACCGCGCTGATCGAGCCCGGCGAGCGGCTGGGCTTCGAGGCCATGACCTACCCGCTGGCCAAGGCGCTGGCCCTGCGGCTGGGGCTGCAGCCGGTCTCGCTGGCGATGGATGCCGAGGGGCTGCGCCCCGACGCCGTGGCCGCCGCGCACCGTGCCCATCCGCTGCGGCTGCTCTACGTGCAGCCGGACATGCACAACCCGCTGGGCATCACCATGCCCGCCGCGCGGCGGCGGGAGTTGGCGGCGCTGTGCCGCGAGCTCGGCATCCTGGTGGTGGAGGACGCGGTCTACACCTTCCTGGCGGAAGACACGGCGGAGCCGCTCGCCGCCCATGCGCCGGAGCGGGTGGTGGTGGTGGACAGCCTCTCCAAGCGGGTGGCGCCGGGCCTGACGCTGGGCTTCCTGGCCACGCCCCCGGCGCTGCGCCACCGGCTGGGGGCGGCGCTGCGGCTGGGCGCCTGGGCGGCGCAAGGCCTGGCCATGGCCGCCGCGACGCGCTGGCTGGAGGATGGCAGCGTGGCCGAGCTGGTGCGCCGCAAGCGGCTGGACGCGGGGCAACGCAACGCGATGGCGCGGGCCATCCTGGGCGAGGCCGGCCTGACCCTGCGCTGCGACCCGCGCGCCTACCACCTGTGGCTGCTGCTGCCCGGCTCCTGGCGGGCGGAAACCTTCGTCGCGGCGGCGGCCCGGCAGCGCATCGCCGTCTCGCCCGCGGCCGAGTTCGCCGCCGGGCCGGGGCATGCGCCGGATGCGGTGCGGCTGGCCCTCGCCGCACCGGAGGAGGCGGCGCTGCGCCCGGCGCTGGAGACTCTGCGCGACTTGGCGCTGGCCGGCCCGGAAGCCTCGACGATCGGCTAGAACGAAAGCCGCTGCTGAGCCGCGGCGGCGGAACATGGCTCAGGTTGGGCCGACCCGCCGCCGGGGCGCGGCGCGCTCCTACCCCTGGCCGGAGGGCGGCCGGGCGCTGTCCGGCAGCTTTTCCAGCTTCCTCTTCACCTCTTCCTCCTCCGGCGTGAGCGGAACGGGCTGCTCCACCGCGACGCCTTCGGGAACGGCATCGCCGGGGTCGTGGCTGCGGTCGGGGCCGGGAGCGTCTTGCATGACCTTGCCTCCTCACTGTCATGCTGGAAACGGCCAGGCGCGGGATGGTTTCGCTCGGAACCCGGCTCTCCTCTCCCGCATGCGGAAAAATAAGCGCCCGGCCAGGGGATCCAAAGCGGGTCCTGCTGCGTATTGCTCCGGCAACCGGAGCAAGGAGACGCCACGATGCCGCCCGAATGCGCCATCCCGGAGACCCTCTGCCCCAGCCCCCTCAGCACCCTGCCGGAGCGGCTGATGCAGGCCTTCCTCAGCGCCTGCGATGCCGGCGAGACGTTGCTGGCCTGGCACCTGCTGCAGATGATGGAGAGCTATCTGTGGCGCCTGCCGCCCGGGTGCCTGGCGGCGCGGGATCAGGCGGCGCTGGTGGCCGGCCACCGCCTGCTGTGGAGCCTGGTGCGGGGCGGCTAGAGCGCCTTCCCTTCGCGCCCGCTCACGGAAAAGGCGCTATGTCGCGGCCTTTGCGGACATCCTCATCCAGCCAGGAGATCCCGCCCTGCCGGATGGTGCTCTCGCGAAGATGGCGCACCCTGAGGGACTCGAACCCCCAACCAACCGGGTAGAAGCCGGTTGCTCTGTCCAGTTGAGCTAAGGGTGCGGAGCCGGCCGGAAGGCCGGGTTGGTCAGTGGGTCCAGTTCTCGGCGCGGCCGTAGCGGAAGTTCTCGGCGTAGGATTTCGGCTTGATCTCCGGCTCCCGCAGCTCCGCCTCGACGTCGTAGGGGATGTTGTTGGCCCGCGCATAGGCCTCGGCCGCCTCGCGGGTGGAGAAGCTGATGCGGAGCTGGGTGCGGGTGTCGCCCGAGCCCCACCAGCCGGTCAGCGGGTCCGTGCGGCGCGCCTCGGCCGGGGCGAAGGTCAGCAGCCAGCCACCGGTACGCGCCTTGCCGGACTGCATGGCCGAGCGCGGCTGGCGGTGGATTCGGGCGGTGGCGATGTCACGGCTCATGCGGTTCGCAGCTCCCGGCAGGGGCTGGCGGGCAGGCCCGCCGGTGAAGGAAGTATCGGGGCGAGAGGATTCGAACCTCCGGCCCTCTGCTCCCAAAGCAGATGCGCTACCAGGCTGCGCTACGCCCCGACTGCCGCGCAACCTATGGGCAGAGGCGCCGCTCGGCAAGCACCTTCGCGCAAACTCCGGTGCGCGCCGGGCGCGGGCCGCGGCCCTCAGCCGATGCGCTCGCTCCCGCCCATCCAGGGCCGCAGCACCTCGGGGATGAGCACGCTGCCATCCGCCTGCTGGTGCGTCTCCAGCACCGCAATCAGCGCCCGCCCGACGGCGACGCCGGAGCCGTTCAGCGTGTGCAGGAAGGCGGTGCCCTTGCCGCCCTCAGGGCGGTAGCGGGCATTCATGCGGCGGGCCTGGAAGTCGCCGCAATTGGAGCAGGAGGAGATCTCGCGCCACGCCCCCTGCCCCGGCAGCCACACTTCCAGGTCGTAGGTCTTGGTGGCGGAGAAGCCGGTGTCGCCGGCGCAGAGCAGCACCCGCCGCCAGACGAGGCCAAGCTCCGTCAGCACCCGCTCGGCGCATTGCGTCATGCGCTCATGCTCGGCCGCCGAATCCTCCGGCCGGGTGATGGCCACCATCTCCGCCTTGCTGAACTGGTGCTGGCGCAGCATCCCGCGCGTGTCGCGCCCGGCGCTGCCCGCCTCGGAGCGGAAGCAGGGGGAGAGCGCGGTGAAGCGCAGCGGCAGGGTGTTCTCGGCCACGATCTCGCCGGCCACGAGGTTGGTCAGCGGCACCTCGGCCGTCGGGATCAGCCAGCGGCCATCGGTGGTGCGGAACAGATCCTCGGAGAATTTGGGGAGCTGGCCGGTGCCGTACATGGTGGCGTCGTTCACCAGCAGCGGCACGGAGGTCTCGCTATAGCCGTGCTCGTCGACATGCAGCGAGATCATGTACTGGCCGAGGGCGCGCTCCAGCCGCGCCAGGGCGCCGCGCAGCACGGTGAAGCGGGCGCCGGCCAGCTTGGCGGCGGCGCCGAAATCCATCAGCCCCAGCGCCTCGCCGATCTCGAAATGCTGCTTCGGCGCGAAGCCCAGCTCGGGCGGCGCGCCATGCTGGTGCAGCACCACATTGTCCGCCTCGTCCCGCCCCTCGGGCACGGCGGGGTCCAGCAGGTTGGGCAGCGCTTCCAGCAGCGCGGTCTGCGCGGCGTCGGCGGCGCGGGCCTCGGCGTCGAGCGCCTCCATCCGGCCGCGCAGCGCCGTGCCCTCGGCCTCCAGCGCAACCGTGTCGCCGCCCTGCCGCTTGGCCTGGCCGATCTCCTTGGAGAGCTGGTTGCGGCGGGACTGCGCCTCCTGCGCCGTGGTCTGCGCGGCGCGGCGGGCGGCGTCCTGCGCCAGGATCGCCTCCGCCGAGGGCGGCAGGCCACGCCGCGCCAGGGCGGCGTCGAAGCCCGCCGGGTCGGCGCGGACAATGCGGATGTCGTGCATGGCTTGGGCTCAGCTCTTGTCGTCGTCGTCGCGCTTGGGCGTCACCCAGCCGGCGGCCAGGATCGAGATTTCGTAGAGAAGGATCAGCGGCACGGCGAGGCCGACCTGGCTGATGATGTCGGGCGGCGTGATGACGGCGGCGACCACGAACATGCCGACGATGGCGTAGCGCCGACCCTTCTTCAGCCCGGCCACCGAGACGATGCCCACCTTGGCCATCAGCGTCAGCGCCACCGGCAGCTGGAAGGCGATGCCGAAGGCCAGGATCATGTGCATGACGAGGCTGAGATACTCGCTGACCTTGGCTTCCAGCTGCACCGGCAGCGCGCCGGTGCCCGGCGGCGTCTCGAAGGAGATGAAGAACTTCCAGGCCAGCGGGAAGATGAAGTAGTAGGCCAGCGCCGCGCCCAGCAGGAACAGCACCGGCGAGGCCAGCAGGAAGGGCAGCAGCGCCTTCTTCTCGCTGCGGTAGAGGCCGGGCGCGATGAACAGCCAGAGCTGCGTCGCCCACATCGGGAAGCTGATGAAGACGGCGCCGAACATCGCCACCTTCAGGTAGGTGAAGAAGGCCTCATAGAGCGCGGTGAAGATCATCCGCCGCTCGCCGCCCGATTGCTGGTGCAGGATGTCGGCTAGCGGGCGGGCCAGGAAGCCGTAGATCTGGGCAGAGAAATAGTAGCAGAGCGCGAAGGCGATGATGAAGGCGCCGAGCGACCAGAGCAGGCGCGTGCGCAGCTCCAGCAGATGCTCGATCAGCGGCATCGGCTTGTCGTCGATGATGTCTTCCTGTTCGCGGGCCACGGCGGCGGCTCAGACGCTGGAGGTGGGCTTGGCCGCGCCCGTGTCGGACACGGTCGGGCCAGGCGCGGACGGGCCAGGCGCGGACAAGCCAGCCGCGGACGGGCCGGGCGCGGGGGAAGCGTTCGGGGTGTGGCTCATCGCGGGGCTGCTCTCCGCCGGCCGCGCGGGGCCGGGATTGGTGTCGCGGCCGGTCTCGGCGGCGAGGCTGGGCGGCACGAAGGCCGGCGGGCCGGCCGGGCGCGTCGGCTCCGGCGCGGCGGCGGGCGATTCGGAGCCGTGGATCTGGCCGCCGGCGGGGCTGGCGCCCTCCCCGGCCGCGGCCGGCGTGTTGCCCGTCGTGGTGCTCGTCGGGGCGTCGGCGGCGGGCGTCGGCTTCCAGGCGTCCTTCAGCGGGTCGTCGTTGAAGGTGCGGCGGATCTCGCCATCCTGGTCGAGATTGCGCTCGATGGTGCTCTTGATGTCGAAGCTGCGGATATCGCGGATCTGGTCCCGCACATCCTCGAGCTTCGCCTCGCGCACCAGCTCATCCGCGTGGCTCTGGAACTCGGAGGCCATGCGGCGCAGCTTCTGCACCCCCTTGGCCACGCTGCGGATGGCGTCCGGCAGGTCCTTCGGCCCGATGACGACGACCGCGACAACCGCGATAAGGGCAATCTCGGACCAGGCTAAATCGAACATGTGCTTCCCATCTCCCCCAGGCGGGGTTGCCCCTGGCGGGGGCCGCTTCCGTTAGCAGGAACGGGCGGCAGCGCCAATCTTGGCCCGTGCATTTCCCGGCTCCCGCATTCTCCGCGGCTCCCCGCGCGTTATCTAGGGGCTCGCGGCCGAAAACACGAAGGCCCGCTCCGGGTCCAGCGCCAGCCCCAGCCGGTCGCCGCGCGCCAGGCGCGGCCCGGGCGGCAGGCGGGCATGCAGGTGCAGCGGCGCGCCGCCCTCCCCGCCCGGCACCGCCAGGTGCACCATGGTGCTGGCGCCGAGCAGGCGGGACGCCTCGACCACCGCCGCCACCCCCTGCCCCTCGGGCAGCAGCCGCAGCCCCTCCGGGCGCAGCAGCAGCTCGGCCGGGCCGTCCGGCAGGGCGGCGGGCACGCTGCCCAGCGCGGCCCGCGCCACCCCGCCCGAGACGGTGGCCGGCAGCGCGTTCACCTCGCCGAGGAAGGTGGCGACGAAGCGGCTGGCGGGGCGCAGATACAGCTCCTCCGGCGTGCCGAGCTGCTCCACCCGGCCGCCGCGCAGCAGCGCGATGCGGTCGGCCATGAACATCGCCTCCTCCGCGTCATGCGTCACGATCAGCGTGGCGATGCCGGCCGATTGCAGCACGTGCAGCGTGTCGTCCCGCACCCGCTCGCGCAGCCGGGCGTCGAGGCTGGCAAAGGCCTCGTCCAGCAGCAGCACGGCCGGGCGCGGGGCGAGCGCGCGGGCCAGCGCCACCCGCTGCTGCTGCCCGCCCGAGAGCATGTGCGGATAGGCTTCGGCGAAGGCGCCGAGGCCGACCCGCTCCAGCGCCTCCGCCACCTGCGCGGCGCGCGCGGCGCGCGGCAGGGCGCCGAGGCCGAAGCCCACGTTGCGCGCCACAGTCAGGTGCGGGAACAGCGCGTAGTCCTGGAAGACGAAGCCGGCGCGGCGGGCCTCGGGCGGCTCCTCCCGCCCCGCCTCGGCCACCACCCGGCCGCCGATGGCGATGCGCCCCACCTGCAGCGCCTCCAGCCCCGCCACGAGGCGCAGCAGCGTGGTCTTGCCATCGCCCGAGGGGCCGAGCAGGCAGAGGATCTCGCCCGCCCCCACCGTCAGGTCGATGCCGCGCAGCACCTCGCGCGTGCCGAAGGCATGGCGGATGCCGGACAGCTCCAGGCTCACGGCGCCATGCCCTGCCCCGGGCCCAGGCCGGGCTGCGCCTCGCCGGCCAGCAGTTCCTCGCGGCGCGGCAGGTCGGTCAGCTCGCGCAGGCCGAACTGCTCGAGGAAGCGCGGCGTGGTCCCCCACAGGCTGGGCCGGCCCGGCACCTCCTTGCGGCCACGCGGCGCGATGAGGCCGTGCTCCAGCAGCGTCTCCAGCGTCGCCTGGGAGAGGCTGGTGCCGCGGATCTCCTCGATCTCGGGCCGCGTCACCGGCTGGTGGTAGGCGATGATGGCCAGCGCCTCCATCGCCACGCGCGGCAGGCGGCGCGGCACCTCCACCACGCGGGTCAGCAGCGGCGCGAGGTCGGGCGCGGTGCGGAAGGCGTAGCCGCCCGCCACCTCGGTGAGCTGCACGCCGCGCCCGGCGTAGCGGGCGGCCAGCAGCGTCATCACCGCCTCGGCGCGCAGGCCGGGGGGCAGCAGCTCCTGCAGCCGCTCGGGTGGCACGGGGCGGTCGGCGGCGAAGACCAGCGCCTCGGCCAGCCGCAGCGCGTGCTCCAGCGGCGCGATGCCGGCGGGGTCATGGCCGGGGTCTTCAGGCGGCGGCGTCATGGCTCTGCTCCTCGGGCATCACGGCCCCGGCCCCATCCTGCTGCGCACCGCCCGCGCGGGCGGTGCGCAGCAGGATGGGGCCGAAGGCGGTTTCCTGCCGCAGCTCGATACCGCCGCCGCGGGCCATCTCCAAGCCGGCGATGAGGGTGGCGGCCAGCGCCGCGCGGCGCTCCACCGGGTCGCGCAGCGCGGGCGGCAGGAAGCGTTGCAGCTCCCCCCAGCCGGGCAGCGTGCCGATCAGGCCCTGCAACTGCTCCAGCGCCTCCTGCACCGTCCAGAGCCGGCGCGGCACGGGGCGGTAGGGGCGCTTCGCATGGGCGCGGCGCAGCGCCTCCACATAGCCGCGCAGCAGCGCCGGCAGGTCGGCGGAGAGGCCGCTGCGGTCCTGCCGCAGCAGCCGCTCCGGGGCGCCGCGCGCCAGCACCTCCTGGCCGAGCTGCGGGCGGGCGCCGAGCCAGCGGGCGGCGGCGCGCATCCGCTCCAGCTCGGCCAGCCGCTCGGCGAGCTGGCCGGCCAGCGCCTCGGCGTCCTCCTCCTGCTCCGGGTCCTCGGGCAGCAGCAGGCGGGATTTCAGCCAGGCCAGCCAGGCGGCCATCACCAGCCAGTCGGCGGCGATCTCCAGCCGCACCCGCCGCGCCCCCTCGATGACGGCGAGGTACTGGTCCACCAGCGCCAGGATGGAGAGGCGGGCGATGTCCACCTTCTGCGCCCGCGCCAGCTCCAGCAGCAGGTCCAGCGGCCCCTCGTAGCCCTCCAGGCTGACATGCAGCACCTCGGGCGGCGGCGCCGGCGCGGCCGCGCCGGTCATGGCCCGTGGCCGGCCAGCCAGAGGATGGCGCGGAAGCCGGGCCCGGTGACGATGCCGGCGATCCAGCCGATCGGGTCCAGCCCGTCCGAGAGGCGCGGCAGCACGAAGATCAGCAGCATGACGATGAGCAGCCCGGCCGGCTCCAGCCGCGCCAGCGGCTCGGCCAGCGGGCGCGGCAGCAGCCCCACCAGGATGCGCCCGCCATCCAGCGGCGGGATCGGCATCAGGTTGAACAGCGCCAGCAGCAGGTTGGCCATGATGGAGAGCACGATGAAGCGCACCATCAGCTCCAGCGCCTCGGGCGGCAGCACGCCGTTGAGCTGCTCCACCGGGTGGCCGAGCATGGCGGCGCACCAGGCGAGGAAGACGTTCATCGCCGGCCCCGCCGCCGCCACCAGCACCATGCCGTAGCGCGGGTTGCGCAGCCTCCAGATGTTCACCGGCACCGGCTTGGCCCAGCCGAACATCGCCTCCACCCGGCCGATGGTCAGCAGCTGCACCGCCAGCAGGATGCCGGGCAGGATGAGGGTGCCCACCTTGTCCACATGCCGCAGCGGGTTGAGGCTGAGCCGGCCCTCGCGCTGCGCCGTGTCGTCGCCCAGCGCCAGCGCGGCGTAGCCATGCGCCGCCTCGTGCAGCGTGATGGCGAGGACCGTGGCGAGGATCGCGATGGCGAGCTCGGGCAGCCAGCCGGTCACGCGGCGTCCCGCAGCAGCGCGTCGCGCCGCGCCGCCAGGGCGGCCATCAGGTCGGAGAGCGCGGCGGCGGGGGCGGCGGCGCTGGCCGCCCGCATGGCGTCGCGCGCGGCGGCGAGGCGCTCCAGCGCGGCGTCGGTCAGCGGCGCGCTGGCCTCCAGCACGTCCTGGCTCTCCGCCAGCACGCCGCTGCAATGCAGGGCGATGTCGCAGCCCGCCCGCAGCGCGCCCGCCGCGCGCTCGCCCGGCGTGCCGGTGAGCGCGCCCATCGCCAGATCGTCCGAGACCAGCACGCCGGAGAAGCCGATCTCGCCGCGGATGATGTCGCGGATGATGCCGGGCGAGAGGGTGGCGGGGCGCGTGGCGTCCAGCGCCTCGAACAGCAGGTGCGCCGTCATGCCCCAGGCGCCGCTGCCGGCGAGCGCGGCGAAGGGCGCGAAATCATCGGCCAGGGCGGCGCGCGGCGCATCGACGCGCGGCAGCTCCAGGTGGCTGTCCACCGTGGCGCGGCCATGCCCCGGCATGTGCTTGACGACGGGGATGGCACCCCCCGCCTGCAATCCCGCCACCCAGGCGGCGCCGAGCCGCGCCACCTCCGCCGGGTCGGCCGAGAAGCCGCGGTCCCCCACCACGCTGTGCATGCCGGGCAGGCGCAGATCCAGCACCGGGGCACAGACCACGTCGAAGCCGGCGGCGCTGCATTCCAGCGCCAGCAGCGTGGCGTTGGCCCGCGCCGCCTCGGCGTCGCGCTCCTCGAACAGGGCGGCGGGCGGGAAGGCCGGCCAGTGCGGCGGCCGCAGCCGCGCCACGCGCCCGCCCTCCTGGTCCACCAGCACCGGCGCCGCCTCGCCCAGCTCGGCGCGGATGGCGCCGGTCAGCGCGCGGAGCTGCACCGGGTCGCGCACGTTGCGCGCGAACAGGATGGCGCCGAGCGGCCGCATCCGGCGCAGCATCGCCGCCTCCTCGGCCAGCAGCACGGGGCCGGAGAGGCCGATGATGGCGGCGCGCGGCGTGCTCATGGGTATCCCTGGCCTTCCTCAGCCCCCGATGACGGCGCAGGCGCCGCCGCGGCTCTTGATGGTGTCGCAGAAGCTGCTGGCGCTGTCGCGGCTGTCGAAGCCGCCGGTGCGCAGCCGCCACATGGTCGGGTAGCCGTCCCGCTCGAAGCGCAGCACCTGCGGCGTGCGGCCCTGCAGCGCCTCCGGCGCGCGGCGCGCGAGGCGGTCCCATTCGGAGCGGGCGCCGGATTCAGAGTCCAGCGCGCCGAGCTGCACCACCACGCCGCCGGTGCTGCGCACGGGCGCGGGCGGCGCCGCGGCGGCGGGCGGGGCGGCCGGCTGGGCCTGTGGCGCCGCCGGGGCCGGAGCCGAGGCGGCGGCCGGCGGCGCGGCGGGCGGCTGGGCCTGCGCCACCGTGCCCGGCTGCGGCGCGGCCGCGCTGCCCGGAGCGCCGTTCTGCCCCCCATCCTGCCCACTGTTCTGCCCTGGGGCCTGGGCCGTCGCGGCCGGCTGGGCGGGCGCCATGGGCGCCACGACGGGCGGCACCACCGGCGGCGGCATGGTCGCGGCGCGCAGCGCGTCGAGGTTCGGCGCCTCGGCCGCCGGGCCGAGCCGGCCGGAAGGCTCGAAGCTGCCATTGGCATTGCGCCGCTGGAAGATGATCTCGTCCTGGTTGGCGACGCGCAGCCCGCCGCGGTCGTCGGGCCGCACCTTGATCGGGCGTGAATCCGCCTCCACCACCGGGATGGTGTCGTCGGTGTACTTGCTGACGGCCCAGCCCACCAGGCCACCCACAGCCAGGATGCCGGCGACGCCGCCGGCAATCAGCATCATGCGCCGGGAGCCGCCATCATCGGTGGCTTCCCGCACGCGGTAGGAAGGAATCGGCGCTTCCCTCATCGCATCTCCTCGACCGGTGCGACGCCCATGACCCTGAGGCCCGAGCGGATGATGAGGGCCGTCGCGGCCACCAGGGCCAGACGCGCGCGCGTGGCCTCCGGCTCCTCGGCCCGGATGAAGCGCAGTGTCGCATCATCCCGCCCGCGGTTCCACAAAATATGAAAGTCGCTGGCCAAGTCACCGAGATAAAAGGCAATTCGGTGTGGCTCCCGCGCCGCAGCAGAGGCCTCCACGATGCGCGGCCAGGTGGTCAGGCGGCGAATCAGCGCCAGTTCCGCCGGGTCGCGCAGCACGCCGAGCGGCACGCCGTCGAGCCCCTCGGTCAGCCCCTGCTCGCCCGCCTGCCGCAGCACGGAGCGGCAGCGCGCATGCGCGTACTGCACGTAGAAGACCGGGTTGTCGCGCGACTGCTCGACCACGCGGTCGAGGTCGAAATCCATCTGCGCGTCGCTTTTGCGCGTCAGCATGGTGAAGCGGACGGCATCCTTGCCGACCTCGTCGATCAGGTCGCGCAGCGTGATGTAGGTGCCGGCGCGCTTGGACATGCGCACCGGCTCGCCGCCCTTCATCACCTTGACGATCTGGCAGAGCAGCACGTCGAGCGGCACGGTGCCGTCGGAGAGCGCCTTGGTCGCCGCCTGCATACGCCGGACGTAGCCGCCATGGTCGGCGCCCCACACCTGCACGAGCTGCTGCATGCCGCGCGCGATCTTGTCGGCGTGGTTGCCGATGTCGTTGGCGAAGTAGGTGTTGCTGCCGTCCGACTTGCGCAGCGGCCGGTCCACGTCGTCGCCGAACCTTGTGGAGGCGAACAGCGTCTGCGGGCGCGGCTCCCAGTCATCCGGCGTCTTGCCCTTGGGCGGCTCCAGCACGCCCTCATAGACGAGGCCCTTCTCCGCCAGCGCGGCGATGGCGGCATCCGCCACGCCGTCCCGCACCAGCTTCGCCTCGCTGATGAACACGTCATGCTCGACGCCGAGCGCCGCCAGATCCTCGCGGATCGCCGCCATCATCTCGCTGACGGCGAATTCGCGCACCGTGTCCAGCCACAGCGCCGCCTCGGCCGGGCGGGCGCCGGGGGCCAGGGAATCGCCATGCGCCGCCTTCAGCGCCTCGCCCACCGGGACCAGGTACTCGCCGCGGTACTGCAGCCCGCCGGGCACGGCAGCGGCGTACTCCTCCTCGGTCATCGCCGTGCCGAGGGCCTGCAGGTAGCGCCAGTAGGCGGCGTAGGCGAGCGCCTGCACCTGCGCGCCGGCGTCGTTGATGTAGTATTCCTTGGTGACGGCGTAGCCCGCCTTGTGCAGCAGGTTGGCCAGCGCGTCCCCCACCACGGCGCCGCGGCAATGGCCGACATGCATCGGCCCCGTCGGGTTGGCCGAGACGTATTCCACGTTCACCCGGATGCCGGCGCCGGCCTGCCCGTCGCCATAGGCCTCGCCGGCACGCAGCATCACCGGCACCTGGCCGAGCAGGTAGTCCTCGCGCAGGCGGATGTTGACGAAGCCGGGGCCGGCCGGCGCGGCCTCGGCCACCATCGGCAGCGCGGCCAGCGCGGTGGCCAGCTCGGCCGCCAGCTTCGGCGGCGGCAGCCTCGCCGGCTTCGCCACCACCATGGCGGCGTTGGTGGACATGTCGCCATGCGCCGGGTCGCGCGGCGGCTCGACGGCGACCTTGGCCATCGCCTCCTCCGGCAGCTCGGGCAGCAGGCGGCGCAGGCAGTCCAGCACCCCGGCACGCAGCGCGGCGAAGATGTCCTGGGGCGCGGCTTGGTTCTGTTCCATCAGGGGTCCGTGTCTTCAGCCGGGGATGTGGGGGTCGGTCAGGCGGCGGTGCTCGTCGAGCGCGAAGCGGTCGGTCATGCCGGCGATGTAGTCGCACACCACGCCGGCGCAGGCGGGGCTGCCCGGCTCGCCGGCGCGGTCGCGCCATTCGGGGGGCAGCATGTCCGGGCCGCCATGCAGCAGGCTGAACAGCACCTGCACCACGCGCCGCGATTTCTGCGTGGTGCGGTTGACGCGCCAGTGGCGGTACATGCGCCCGCGCAGGAAGGCGCGCACCTGCTGGTTGGCCTCCTGCATCGGCGCGCTGAAGGCCACCATGGCGCGGCCGGCGGCGCGGATGTCGTCGACGCTGGCGGGCGCCAGCGCGGCCAGGCGGCGCCCGGCCTCCTGCACCACGTCCTGCACCATCAGGTTGATGACGCGGCGGATCGCCTCGCTGGCCTGGCGGGCGCGCGGCGCCTCCGGATAGCGCTCGCGCACCTCGCGCACCATGCCGCCGATCAGCGGCAGCGCGGCCGCCTCCTCCAGCGTGAACAGCCCGGCGCGCAGGCCGTCATCGAGGTCGTGGTTGTTGTAGGCGATATCGTCGGCCAGCGCGGCCACCTGCGCCTCGACCGAGGCATGGGTTTCCAGAGCCAGCGGGTGCCGCGAATCGTACTCGGCCATGAAGCTGGAGGGGCGGCGGATCGGGCCGTTGTGCTTGGCCAGCCCCTCCAGCGTCTCCCAGGTCAGGTTCAGCCCGTCGAACTCGGCGTAGCGCTTCTCCAGCACCGTCACCGCCTTCAGGCTCTGGGCGTTGTGGTCGAAGCCGCCATAGGGGCGCATCATGCCGTTCAGCGCCTCCTCCCCGGCATGGCCGAAGGGCGGGTGGCCGAGGTCGTGCGCCAGCGCCAGCGCCTCGGCCAGGTCCTCGTCCACGCCCAGGCGGCGGGCGATGGAGCGGGCGATCTGCGCCACCTCGATGCTGTGGGTCAGCCGGGTGCGGAACTCGTCGCCCTCGTGGTAGATGAAGACCTGCGTCTTGTATTGCAGCCGGCGGAAGGCGGCGCTGTGGATGATCCGGTCCCGGTCCCGCTGGAAGGGCGAGCGCACGCCATTGTCCGGCTCCGGGTGGAGGCGGCCACGCGATGTCTCGGCGCGCACGGCATAGGGGGCGAGGTCGGTCATGACGCGCGGGCCTTACCAGCGGTGCGGCATGGCCGCAACGCCGTCCCTGCCCCGCCCCGCCCGGCGTTGGAATTCCCGCCCGCGCGGCCTATGTTCGGGGCCAAGGAGTTCCCGCCCATGCCCGATGGCACCATTCCCGCCCGCTTCTCCGTCACGCCGCGCGCCTTCGCCCAGGTGGCCGAGATCGCCGCGCGCGAGGGCCGCCCCGGCACCGGCCTGCGCGTGGCGGTGCTGGCCGGCGGCTGCTCCGGCTTCCAGTATTCCTTCCAGCTCGACGACGCGGTGGCGGAGGACGATCTGGTGCTGGAGGGCGAAGGCAGCCGGGTGATGATCGACCCCGTCAGCCTCGACCTGCTGGCCGGCGCCCAGCTCGACTGGGCGGACGAGCTGATCGGCGCCCATTTTACGGTGAAGAACCCGCAGGCGGCCTCCGGCTGCGGCTGCGGCGCCTCCTTCTCGCTCGGCTGAGCGGGCCGCCCCGCGCGTGCGCCTCGCCAGCTTCAACGTGAATTCGGTGCGCAAGCGCGTGCCGCATCTCCGCCGCTTCCTCGAGACCGCCCAGCCCGACCTGCTGTTCCTGCAGGAGCTGAAGTGCAAGACCGAGGAATTCCCCGCCGCCGAGTTCGAGGGGCTGGGCTACCGCTGCCACGCGGTGGGCCAGCCCGGCGGGCGCAACGGCGTCGCCGTGCTCGGCCGCGTCGATTTCTCCGTGGTCGCCGAGGGGCTGCCGGGCGAGGAGGAGGACAGCCACGCCCGCTACATCGAAGTGGCGGCGGAGGGGCTCCAGGCCGCCGGCATCTACCTGCCCAACGGCAATTCCGGCGGCGCGGAGGGCTATGCCTACAAGCTGCGCTGGATGGCGCGGCTGCGCGAGATCGCCCAGGCGCGGCTCGACGCCTTCACCCCCTTCGCCATCCTGGGGGACTTCAACGTCTGCCCCACCGGGCTGGACCATGAGCCGGGCGCCATGCCGCCGACCGACGCGCTGGTGCGCCCCGAGAGCCGCGCCGCCTTCCGCGCGCTGGAGCATCTCGGCCTGACCGACGCCGTGCGCGCCCTGCACCCGGCCGAGCGGATCTACACCTACTGGGATTACGGCCCGGCCTTCGAAAGCAACCGCGGCCTGCGCATCGACCACGCCCTGCTCTCGCCCGAGCTGGCCGAGCGCCTTTCCGCCGCCTGGGTCGATCTCGCCCCGCGCAGCCAGGAACAGCCCTCCGACCACACGCCGGTGCTGGTCGACCTCGCCTGAGGCATCGCCCGCCGCCCTTCCGGGCAGCGGGCGGGCCGTCTCACCAGCCGCGATGATAGTGGTAGCGCGGTGGGGGTGGCGGCGAAGGCGGCGGGGCGTAGTAGTAGCCGCGCGGCGGGCCGTAATAGGCGGGCGCCGGCGCGATCACGCATCCCGCCAGGCCCAGCGCGGCGCCTCCCAACAGCAGGCACGTCATCAGCCGGCGCATCATTCTTACCTCCAACCCGGTTCGACCCAGACCCAGCGGCCGCGGCGCTCCACCCAGCGGCCTTCCCGCCAGCGGCCGCGGCCACGCGGCGGCACCCAGCGGCCCGGCACCCAGTCATAGTTTCCGGCACGCCACACCCAGTGCCCGGGCTGCCATTGGGCG
>NZ_JCACVY010000109.1:0-14951 GCF_058833935.1 Roseomonas sp. TS2
AGCGTGGCCATGCGCTGCTCCAGCGCCTGGAAGCCCGCATCGGCGCCGTGGCGCTGCCGCTCCAGCAGGTCGATCTGCCGCAGCAGCCGGGCGCGGCGCTGGGCCAGCATTGCGTATTCCGCCGCTGCCGATTCCAGGCGCTGCGGCCCGGCACCACGGGCGCTGAGCCGTGTGCCTGGCGGGCGCTGGCGAGGGGCTGCGGGGCGCATCAGGTGGCGGCCTCGGGTGTGCGGGCCTCGGGTGTGCAGGCGTCGGGCGCGCAGAAATGATCGATCAGCCGCGTCAGCATCTGCCGGTGCCGGGCATCGGGGATGCCGTCCGGGCCGGGCTTCAGGCGGCTGGCCAGGATGTCGGCGCAGAGCTGACGGAAGGCCGGGTCGGCCGCGTCCGCCTTCATTCCTTCGCGCGCCACCATGCGGGCGATCATCAGCGAGGCGCGCATGGTGGGGCGCTGGGCGTATTCGCCCGAGCGCCGGAAATCCCGCACCAGGTCGACGATGCGCGCGGCCTCCGCCGCCGGCAGCGCGGCACGGGCGGTGACGATGGCGATCTCCGTCTCGCGGTCGCAATTCTCGAGGTCGAGGGTGACGACGCGGTCGAGCAGCGCGTTCTGGGTGTGGTGTGTGCCCACATGATCAGCCGGGTTGGAGGTCAGCAGCAGCCGGAAATCGGGGTGCACGCGGCGGTAGCTCTCGCCCCGCCCGGCCTTGGGCAGGATCAGCAGCCGCTCCTCCAGCACCGTCAGCAGCACGTTGTTGGCCGCAGGCGGCGCGCGGTTGAATTCGTCGTAGACCAGCGTGGCGCCCTCGGTGCAGGCGATGGTCAGGGCGCGGTCGAGCCAGACGGAGCTGGTCTCGCTCTCCACCTTGGTGACGCTGCTGATGTAGCGGTCCACCACCCGGCGGGTGCGCTGGCCGCTCTCGCGCCCGATCAGCCGCTCCGTGTCGAAGCTGTCGTCGCCGACGAGCAGGATGACAGGGCGGGCCAGACGCTCGGCGAGATGAAGGGCGAGAGTGGTTTTACCGCTGCCGGCCGGGCCGCGGAAATGCACCGAATAGCCGGCGCCCAGATAGGTTTCCGCCCGTTGCGCCAAGGCCGCGAGAGAGCCGGTGCAGACGAAGTCCGGGCGGGGACGGAGCTGCAGCAGGGCATCTCCGTCGGCGGCGGAATCGAGCTCCGGGCGTTCTGTGGCGCGGGATGCGCGAAGGGCCATGCGGTGCTCAGCCTTCTGCCAGCAATGCGAAATTCGTCGTGGCCAGTCTATGCGAAAAAACCCTCCATTCAAGCGAAATATCGTAGAGACATATCAGGCACCCTTCGCTTCAGGCATTTTAAGTGGCTGTTGTGAAAGCCTCTCTTCTGCTCCCACTGCGTGGCAGCGCAGGTCATGCTCTCTGGCTTCCAAGGTGGCGGCAGACGGGCATGTCCGCCCGCCGCCACCTGGGGGCGCTTTTCCTGAACCGGGTACCGATGCTTCAGAACCCTCCCCCTTTGCCCACCGGCACGCCATCCTCGGAGCAAGGGAAGGCCGGGGCCTTGCTGCTCCTGGCAGCGGTTCTGGTACCGCTGGGGCTGGGAGGGCAGGCGCTGGCATCCTGGCTGGGCTTCTGGCTTGGGGGCGTGGGACTTGGCCTGCTGCTGTCCGGCGGCGCGTTGCTGCTGGACAGCCGGCTGCACCGCCTGTCGCGCTGGATGGCCGAGCCGCTGCCGGATGGCGCTCCGCCTCCGCTGGGCTGGCTCGGCCGGGCTTGGCCCGGTCTGGCCGGGCTGGCGCAAGGAAGCGTGTCGCTGCGACGGCAGCTATCAGAATGCGAAATATTGCTGGAGAAGCACGTCCTGGCGCAGGAGCAGGAAGAGGCGCAGCGCCTGGAGGCACTGAACGCCATGGCCCAACGCATCGAGCGCGAGGCGGGCCAGCTGATCGCCGAGATGGCCGAGGGTGCGAGTGACCTTGGCCAGCTGACGGATGAGGTGGAACTCTCGACCGGACGGGTGGAGCAGCAGGCTATGGCGGCCAGCACCGAGGCGGACAACTCCGCCCAGGCCGCCGACGCCGCCGCCGGCCGCACCGCGCAACTGGCCGATGCGGTGGGCCACATTGCGCAGCAGATCTCGCGCGCCGCCGAGGCCACGCGCAGCATCGCCGACCGCAGCCGCCACACGCGCGACATGTTCAACGAGCTGGAAGGCATCATTGAGAAGATCGGCGAGGTGTCGCGGCTGATCCACGAGATCGCTGGGCAGACCAACCTGCTGGCGCTGAACGCCACGATCGAGGCGGCGCGGGCGGGCGAGGCGGGCAAGGGCTTCGCCGTCGTCGCCTCCGAGGTGAAGACCCTGGCGGGCCGAACGGCTCACGCCACCACGGAGATTGCCGACCGGCTGGGCCTGATCCAGCGCCAGGCGGAGCAGGTGACCCACTCGATGGACAGCATCGGTGCCAGCATCACCGAGCTGGACGAGGTCGCCGCCACGGTCGCTGGAGCCATGTCCGAGCAGGCCATCGCGGTCAACGAAATCGCCCAGGCTGTCTCCGCCGCCGCCAATTCCGCGCGCCAGGCCCAGGAGCAGGTGGCTGGCGCCTCGCGGGAGATCGACGACAGCCGCATGTCGGTGGGCATGATGCACAGCGCCTCGGGGCAGGTTCTGGCGACGATGGACGGCTTACAGAACCGGCTGGAGAGTGTGGTGGAGGGTGCCGTCTCCGCGATCCGTCACCGCCCCTCTGCGCGCAGCGGGCTGGACCTGCCGGCCACCCTGCGTGGCGTGGCGGCGGCGGCCGTGCCGGTGCGGGTGGTCAGCCTGGACCCGCTGGGCGCCTGCCTGCGGATGGAGCGGCCCCTGCCACGGGGCAGCCACGGCACGCTGGAGGTGCCCGGCCTGCCACCCGTGCCGTTCCGAGTGGTGGGGCAGGGAGACATCACGCGGCTGGCCCTGCTGCAGGATAAGCAGGCCGGAGCCTGGCAGTCTTCCCTGATTGCTTATCTGGCGAAGCTGGAGAGCGAAGCAGCCTGAGGGGATGCGGCAGTTCTTGAACGTTCCCTGGAGCCTTGGCAGGCCCGATGCATGGGTGGCGCCATGCTTGCGCACCACCTTGGACCCCACGTCGAAGGCGCGCCGCACATCGGCTCCAGCTCTGTCGCCTTGCAGGTGGCAGCGAGCTCGCGGTGCCGAATTCGCACAGACCCTGCACGAGCAGCGTAGAACAGGTGCCACCGCCAAGCCCCAGGCACGGCGGGTGGCCGACCTGACGCAATGGCGGAGGCCGAAAGAATTCTGCCCCTGTTAGGCAAGACAGGCAGCGAGGATCATCGTTGCCTGTGGCCTGCGATGGAAGCTTGAGCCCTGGCATGGGCGGAAAGATGACGGCGCCAGGAATATAGCGGTCCGATGTTCCTGGCGCCGTCCCCCTTACCCCATCATGGTTGCCGCCAATGAGGGGAGCTTACTGCCTGCTCTGCCCCCGAGCCTGGGAGGAGCCGGCAGATCCGTGCGCTGATCAGAACCCGCGGAAGAGGGTCTGGATCAGGGCCGACTGGTTCTGCGTGGTGATCGACAGGAGCTGCGTGGCCAACTGCTGCTGCGTCTGCAGCGCGGTCAGGCGAGCCGCCGCCTCATCCATGTCGGTGTCGATCAGGTTGGAGATCGAGGCGCTGAGATTGTCGTTCAGGGTGTCCAGGAGGGCGCCCTGGGTCTCGATGCGCTTGGCGGCAGTGCCGAAATAAGTGGCGAAGGGTTTGATGGCATCGAGTGCCGCGTCAATCGCGGTGTTCAGCCCGGCATAGGTGGTGGCGGTACCAGCGGCGGTGTCGAGGGTAGTGATCGCGGCTTCCAGATCCTTGGCCGCGACGCTGATGCTGTCACCATCCTCGTTGATCAGGACCGTCAGGGCGGAGGAGGCCGAAGCCAGCAGGTTCTTGCCCTGGAATTCGGTCTTGGCGATGACGTCGTCGATCTGCGTGATCATCTCGATGACAGCGGCCTCGGCATCGTCGTAGTTGGTCGTGCCGGAGTCGTTCGCCTGATACTGCATCACAGTCGTCCGGATCTGCTGCAGCAGCTCCACCACCGTCTCCGCGCCGGCCGAGGCAGCGGCTACAGTCGAAGACGCCACACTGAGGCCCTTGGCGACCTCCTTGCCCAGTGCCAGGTCGGTCTTGAGCGTATTGGCCAGCGACCAGACGGCGGCATCATCCTTGGCGGTGTTGACACGCTTGCCGGTCGCGATCTGGATCTGCACCGTGGAGACCTGCTTGTTCAGCGAGCGCAGGCTCTGCATGGTCATCAGGGCGCTGGAAGAGGAGGAGGAAACGGCGCTGAGCATTGTCGATGTGTCCTTTGGCGGCAAAAAGGGGTCTTTCGCGGCAGCTTTGTCTCAAATCTCGGAATTGAGACTGTGCTGTTGCGAGCATGGGCCTGGACAGTCGTCCTGGCCGATACTCTCCGGATTTTGCCGGGGCGATTTAGAGGATTACTTCGGGTATCAGGCGAATCTTCTTGTGCTCATCGGTTGACACTAGAAGAGCTCTGGAGCCTTCAACTCTTTTCTTCCTGAACTCCAATGTGCCGCCTGAGCCGAAAGTCGACAACGAGAATAATCTTTTTCTGGAGCCTCAGGGAAGAAAAATGGGAATATTGGTAAATAGTTCGTTAATTGCTTGAGAAGAGGGGGAAAGCTTCCGGACAGTTAAATACTTGTGCCATTAGAATTTGCACGTAGCGCCTTATCCTCAACTGGGGGAATGGGCCTTGATCGGCGCCGCGAGGGATCTTCTGCTTCAAGCCGAGAACTGCTTTCTGACAATTTCCTCTTCCACCTTTAATTGGCACGATAAAAGTGTTTATCGTGCTTAATACTTCGGATTTTCCTTGGTCTGAGCTGCCTCTCAGCCATGCCGGAGGGTGCTGCGCGGTGCAAAGGCGGCCTTTGCCTCCTGCAAAAGGTTTAGGCCTCGCAGGTTGGCCAAAGAGTGCAAAGCCTGAGAAGCCTTGGGAAAGAATGGCCTTGCTACTTTTCCTCCAGCATCGGCCGGAGGAAGCAATCCGTGGATAACACAAGGCTGAAACGGCGCCTGTTCTGCAGCATCGCCTTGGCCGGCTGCCCTATGATGGCTCAGGGTCGCGTTCCTGCTCTGCCGATAAGGACGGATGTCCGGCTGCTGGTCGGATTTCCGCCTGGTGGCGCCACGGACATGGTTGCACGGCTTTATGCTGAGCAGTGGCGCGCGCTCGGCCATGCATCGGTGGTGGTGGAGAACAAGCCTGGTGCTGGCGGCCGGTTGGCAGTGGAGGCGCTGTCCATCTCGCCGCCTGATGGCAGCACCTTGCTGCTGACACCGGCCAGCATGTTGACCATCGCGCCGCATACCTACCCGCGCAGCACGCGCTACAATGCCCTGCGTGATCTGGTGCCTGTCTCCCCGCTTTGTGCCTTTCCCTTCGCCCTGGCAGTTCCTGCTGCGCATCCGGCCAAAAGCTTGGATGAACTGCGGCTCTGGGCCTTGGCGCAAGGCGTGGTGCCTTTTGCATCACCGGCCGCCGGATCGATGCCTCACCTATTGGGCCTGAAGCTCGCTTCGGCTTGGGGGGCAAGCCTGGAGCATGTTTCCTATCGAGGTTCGGCGCCGGTGCTACAGGATCTCCAGGCGAGAAACCTGTCCAGTGCCGTCCTGGTGCTGGGGGATGTGCTTTCCGCCCATCTCGCGGGCAGCGTCCGCATCCTGGCCCATACGGCTCCTGATCGTATCGCGCGCCTGCCTGATATCCCCACCTTCGCCGAACTCGGCCTTCCTGCTCTCACGGCACAGGAATGGTTCGGCCTCTTCCTGCCACCCGATTCCTCGCCGGAGATCGTATCGTTCTTCCACAAGGGAGTGGCCAATGCCCAGATGGCCGCGGCGGTCGCCAATGGCCTGACGCGGCTGGATTACCGGCCCTTTCTGCTCTCACCGGACGCATTCGCCGCCCGGGTTGCCGCCGAGTATAAAGAATGGGGGCGGATTGTGCAGAAGATGGAACTCTCCCTGGAGTAGGAAGGCCGAAAGGCCCTTCTGAAGGGCAGTCAGCAGCCATGTGCCAGCTCCCTCCCTCTAGGCGCTGCCCGAAAGATCCGGCTGTGGCGGTCTCAACCGCCTTGATCAGCCAGCTTTAGGCCACTGGCGAGCACCATGACGTTCTTTGCGGAGGATATGCCCGATCTCTGGGCTCTGCTTGCGGGAAGATTGTTCATGACGAATGCGGCAACTTGCCACGAAGCCATCTTCCGCTGTGAAGCAGGCCTGTATTTCATCGGACGGACAGGTAACCAACGGCGTATGCACTGGAGTTGCCGCCTTCCTCGATAGTCGGGCCGGGAAAGGCGGCGAAGCGAAGCCCGGATCAGATGGCGCCGAACGGGCGCGGCGCGGCCTGCCGGTCGATGATGACCGGGACTGACTTGGCGGCAGGAACCTTGCTGCCCTCCGCATGGTGGCTGAGTGGGATCAGCGGATTGCATTCCGGATAGTAGGCGGCGCAGCAACCTTCAGGAACCGCATAAGGCGTCACGCGGAAACCGCCGAGGCGCCGCTTGATCCCATCCTCGATGGCGCATTGGAGGGAGACAAGCTCGCCCTCCTGAAAGCCCTGCCGCCGCATGTCGGCGCGGTTCATGAACAGGATCATGCGTGTGCCTTGCACGCCGCGGAAACGGTCGTGATAGCCATAGATCGTCGTGTTGAACTGGTCGTTGCTGCGCAGGGTGATCAGCTGCAGCACGCCCTCCGGCACGGCGACCTGCGCCTTGGACACGGTTGTCGGCGTCAGGAACTCGGCCTTGCCGGATTTGGTCGCCCATTTCCGGTCCCGGGCGCCGAGCGGGCGAGGGAAGCCGCCGGGCTGGAACAGCCTTTCGTTGAACCGCTCAAAATACTGCGGATAGGTTGCCTCGATCGCATCCCGAACGCGGCCATAGTCGCCAACCCACCCATCCCAGTCGACATGCGGGTTGGAAGGCAAGGCGGCCTTGGCCATCTCCGCCACGATCCGGGGTTCGGACAGCAGATCGGGGCTGGCCGGCTCCCGTTTGCCACGGGAACCATGGATGCACGCCGTGCTGTCTTCTATGGAGACAGCCTGCGGGCCGCTGGCCTGATGATCGACCTCCAGCCGGCCAAGGCACGGCAGCAGGTAGCACACCTCGCCTGGAAGGAGATGGCTGCGGTTCAGCTTGGTGGCCACATGTACCGTCAGACGCAGCCCCGTCCAGGCAGATTCCACCCGCTCGGTGTCCGGCACGGCGCGGGCGAAGTTTCCGCCAAGCCCGATGAAGCCCTTGGCCTCGCCGTCAATCACGGCCTGGCAGGCATCCACCGTGCTCCACCCCTCCCAACGCGGTGGCTCGAAATGGTACTGCTCGGCCAGGCGGTCGAGCGGAACCAATTCGGGCTTCTCGCTGATGCCCACGGTGCGCTGGCCCTGCACGTTGGAATGGCCGCGCACCGGCAGGATTCCGGCGCCGCGTCTGCCGATGTTGCCGCGCAGCAAAAGCAGGTTGATCAGCAGACGCACCGTCTCCACGCCATCGCGGTGCTGGGTCAATCCCATGCCGAACTTGGCGATGACGGCCCGGGCATTGCAGTAGACGTTGGCCGCCCCCTCCAGCGCTGTGCGGGAGAGACCCGAGCGTTGCTCGATTAGCGACCATTCCATGGCCCTTACGCTCTCGGCGAAGCTCTCGAAGCCCTGCGTGTGCTCGGCGATGAAAGCGTGATCCACCACCGGCGCCCGGCCGGCGGCGCGCGCCTTGTCGTCGGCGGCGATGACGGCCTTGCACAGCCCCATGATGGCCGCGCCGTCGCCGCCTGCCTTGAGCTGGTGGTATTGGCTGTCCAGTCGCGTATCGCTGCCGGCAAAGGCGTTGCCCGCCATTTCGATCGGGTTCTGCGGGTTGACGAAACGCTCCAGCCCCCGCTCGCGCAGCGGGTTGAAAATGATGATGGGGACGTTCCGCTTGGCCGCCTTCTGCAGCGGATGCAACATGCGCGGGCTGTTGGTGCCGGTGTTCTGGCCAAAGGAGAGGATGCAGTCGGTGTGGTCGAAATCCTCCAGCAGCACCGTCCCGACTGGGACGCCAATGCTCTGCGGCAGGGCCACGCTGGTGGTCTCGTGGCACATGTTGGAACTGTCCGGCAGATGGTTGCTGCCATAGAGCCGGGCGAAGAGCTGGTACATGTAGCTCGTCTCCAGCGAGGCCCGGCCGGAAGCATAGAAGACCACCGTCTCCGGCCGGAGCTGGCGCAGCTCCGCGCCGATGGCGCGAAAGGCTTCCTCCCACGCGACGGCCACATACCGGTCCGTCTCACGGTCGTAGCGTAGGGGCTGGGTCAGCCGTCCGCTGTATTCCAGGTCATGGTCGTTCCAGAGCCGCAGCTCGCTGACCGTATGGCGTGCAAAGAATTCCGGCGTGGCGCGCCGGCTGGTCAGCTCCCAGGTGGTGGCCTTGGCGCCGTTCTCGCAGAACTCGAAGGGATGCGGTGAAGCCGGCTTGGCCCAGGCGCAGCTGACGCAGGCGAAGCCGTCCTTCTTGTTCTGCTGTGGAAGCAATCGCAGTACGTCCTGGGCCGCTCCGTCGCGCCGCACCGCGTTCAGCAGAGATTGCGCCGAGCCCCAGCCGCCCGCCGGCCCCTTATAGGGTTCGATCTTCACGGCTTTCTGCGACATGCCCGGTCTCCCTGCGTTGCAACCTTGCCTGTCCAACGCTCACCCTGCGCAAGGGTTCCGCGAAACCGCTGGTTCTGCCGTGCGTCTTGCTTCTGGGTGCAGCGGGAGAGACAGGCCATGATGATGCAGGAGACGGCAAGCCGGCCCAGCCTGGTATTGCCACGCCTGGCCCGGCAGGGCGATCAGGCGGAGCCGGGTTTCCGTGCTGTGGCGGAGGAAACCGCCGTGGCCCTGACCTATGGCCGTTCCACCCACGCGGTGATGATGGCGAGCCCCATCGCGCTGGAGGATCTGGGCTTGGGCTTCAGCCTGACGGAGGGGCTGATCGGCTCCCCTGCCGAGATGCTGTCGCTTGAGGTCGTGCCACGGCCGGCTGGCATCGAAGTGCAGATGGAGGTGGCCGAGGCCTGTTCGGAGGCTCTCGCGCGGCGCCGCCGGCGCATGGCCGGACCCTTGGGATGTGGGCTCTGCGGCATCGAGAGTCTGGAAGAGGCGGGGCGGAACCTGCCGCCGGTCACCGCCGGCACGATCCTGCCGCACGCCGAGGTCAGCGCGGCCATGGAGGCACTCTCCGCCGCGCAGGCCCTGCACCGCGAGACCCGCGCCGTGCATGCGGCAGGGTTCTGGCAGCCCGGGCGCGGGTTGACGCTGCTGCGAGAGGATGTCGGCCGCCACAATGCGTTGGACAAGCTCGCCGGGGCGCTGGCCCGCCAGGGCCAGCCGGCCGGAGCGGGCGCGCTGCTGCTCACCAGCCGCGTTTCGGTCGAGATGGTCCAGAAGGCGGCCATGATCGGCGCGCCGTTGCTGGTGGCGGTCTCCGCGCCCACGGCGCTGGCGGTGCGGGTGGCTGAGAGCTGCGGCATCACCCTCATTGCGCTGGCGCGGGGTACGGCCTGCGAGATCTTCACCCATCCGGACCGCGTGTGCTGACTTGGTCGTGGCTGTCCAGCGCGGGTGCACCTAATGTCGCAGGGTAGCCTCCGCTCCGGACAGCTTTTCATGGCCACTTTCCTCCCCACCCTGGACACGCCCCCGCCGCGTGGCAGCACCGGTGGTTTTCTGCGCCGCCCGCAGGAGGATGGCGTGCTGTTCCTGTTGCAGCCGGCGCGGCCTCCCTTGGCCTTTCAGGCAGCGGCCCTGTTGCTGACCGGGTTGTTCGGCCTGCCGGCACTGGCCGTGGCGTTGAATCCGGCGCGGCACGATGGCGTCTCCATCACGGCCGCGGTGGCTGGTCTGGCGGTCGCCGCCCTGGCGCTGCGGGCTTTGCAGCGGACCCGCCGCAACCGCCACCCCCGGCAGATCCTGCTACGCCCGGAAGGCGTGGAAACCGCCGAGGCCCTGCTGCCCTGGCGGCCCCTGGCGGCGCTGCGTGTCGTCCAGCCAGAGGCGGGGCCTTACGGGGGCGAAGCTGCCGGCATCCATGCATTGGCGGCACGCATCGCGCAGCAACAGCATGCCGCCAATGCTCGCCTGGTGCTCGACATGGCCGATGGGCGAACGGCGCTCCTCGCCTCCGGCCTGGGGCTGGAGACGGCGCGGGCGCTGCGGGAGGCGCTGGCGCAGGACTGGCCGCCCGCGCCACCGCCTCAGTAGGGCAGCACGCGCTCGATGATCTGCTGCCCCCAACGCGGGCGCTGCAGATCGCTCGACACGCCGCGGCCGCCATAGGCAATCCGCGCCTCAGCGATCTTCTCCGAGGCGATGCGGTTGTTGGGGCGGATATCCTCGGGCCGGATCATGCCGCGCAGCTGCAACTCGCGCAGCTCGTTGTTCACGCGGATCTCCTGCGAGCCGGCGATCTCCAGATTGCCGCTGGGCAGCACCCGCACCACCGTGGCGGCCAGTTGCAGGCGGATCTTCTCGGTGCGGCGGACGCGGCCCGTCCCATTGCTGGTGCTGCCGCCGCCCAGTTCCAGCGCCGGGTCCAGCGCGCCCCCGAAGGCCTTGCCGAGCGCGCCTTGCAGGCCCATCAGGAAAGGCAGGTTGAGGTTCTGCTTGCTCTCCCGCTCCAGCTCCAGCCGGTTGTCGAACTGCGCGCTGTCGTCGATCTCGATCTCGACGGTCAGCAGGTCGCCCACCGTGCGGGCCCGCTGGTCGCGGAAGAAGGTGCGGCTGCCGGGGCGCCAGAGCGAGCCCATCATCGTCGGGCCGGTGCCGGCCAGGCGCGGCCGTGTGGAGACCTCGATGGGATCGTCGCTGCCGGTCAGGGAGGGGATGTCGGCCATCGCGCCGGGGGCGGAGATCGGCGGCGGCTTCTGGATGTGGCCGAAGCTGTCGCAGCCGCCCAGGACCAGCACCGCAGCCAGCGCCAGGCAGCCGCCCGGCAGCAGCCGCGCCCGCCGGGGGAGGAGGGAAGGCCCGCTCATGGCCGGCCCTGCACTTCCGCCGTGCCATCGGCCACCACCATGGCACGGATGGTGCGGCCGCTGATCGGGTTGTGGATGCGGATCTCCTCGCCCACGGCGCCGGCCTCCATGGCGCGGCCCTCCATCTCGAGCGTGACGCCGGCGCTCTTCCAGAAGACGCGCACCATCTGCGTGGCGCGCACCGCCGAGCGGTCGCCGATGTCGCGCTCGGGGATGGGTGCATTGGCGCGGATACGGCGCCGCACCTCCAGCCCGATGATGTCCCGCTCGGCCTCGATGAAGGTGGGCGCGTCGCGGCGCGGCACCACGGCCTCCACATCCTGCGGGCGCAGCACGTCGCCCGGCTGCAGGGCGCGCGTGGCGTGCCACACCTCCCGCCCCCAGGCGGGCGGCGAGAGCAGCAGCGCGGCCGCCAGCAGCGGCGGCGCGGCGGGGGCGAGGCGCATGCTCTCCTCCCTCACCGCACGTTATTGACGGTCTGCAGCATCTGGTCGGTCGCCTCGATCACCTTCGAGTTCATCTCGTAGGCGCGCTGGGCGGCGATCAGCTGGGTGATCTCCTGCACGACATTGACGTTGGAAGCTTCCAGATATCCCTGACGGATTTTCGCATAGCCGGGGTCGGAAGGCAGGCCGCCATTCGGCTGGCCGGAGGCTTCCGTCTCCAGGAACTTGTTGCCGCCGATCGCCTCCAGCCCGGCCTCGTTGGGGAACAGGTAGAGGTTCAGCCGCCCGGCATTCTGCTGCTGCCCGTTGGCCTGGGTGACGAGGACCTCGCCCGCCTGGTTCACCGTCACGTCGCGCGCATCGACGGGGATGTTGATATTGGGCTCGATCGGGTAGCCCTCGCTGCTCACCAGCTGGCCTTCCTGGGAAAGCTTGAAGCTGCCGTCACGGGTGTAGGCGGTGGTGCCGTCCGGCAGCGTCACGCCGAAATAACCGCGGCCCTCGAGCGCCAAATCATAGCGGTTGCCGGTGTCGGTCAGCGAGCCCTGCAGCGTGATGCGGTTGACCGCCGAGCTGCGCACGCCGAGGCCCACCTGCGTGCCCACCGGCAGCAGCGTGCCCGCCTCCGAGGAGGCGGAGCCGACCCGCTCCGAGGACTGGTAGATCAGGTCCTGGAACTCCGCCTTGCGGCGGGTGAAGGCGGTGGTCGAGACATTCGCGATGTTGTTGGCGATGACCTCGACATTGGTCTGCTGGGCCTGCATGCCCGTGGCGGCGATGCTCATGGCGCGCATGGTGCGTATCCCTTCAAGAACCGTTCAGGCCAAGACCCGTTCAGGCATGTCGTTGCAGATCAGTTCGGGCGCCCGAGCGCCTCGATCATCCGGCGCACCCGCGAATCATCCTCGCTGACGATGCGCTGCATGGCCTCGTAGCTGCGCTGGATCATCGTCAGGTTGGCCAGCTCCAGCACCGGCTGCACCGTGGAGGCCTCCAGCGCGCCCTGCGCCAGGCGGATGCCCGGCGTGCCGGGCGGCACGGGCTGCACATCGGCGGCCGGCAGCTCCATCAGGCCATCGCCCGCCTTGCGGATGCCCCGCATGTCTCCGGCACGGAACAGGCCGATGCGGCCCGCCTGGTCCACCCGCCCATCCACCGTGGCGAGCAGCGTGCCGTCGGTGCGGATCTCGAGGCTGCTCACCCGGTCGGGCAGCAGGATGCGCCCGCCGCCCTCGTCCAGGATGGGGCGGCCGGCGCTGTCCATCAGCGTGTTGTCGGCGCCCACCTTCATTCGGCCGTCGCGCGTGTAGCCGCGCCCGCCGCCGGGGCGCTCGACCGCCAGATAGGCCTCGCCGTCGATCGCCACGTCGAGCGGATTGCCGGTGGCCGAGATGGAGCCCTGCTTGACGTCGATATAGGTGGCGCGGTCCTGCACGAAGGCGATTTCGCGCCCCGGCACGGCCAGGCGGCTGACATGGGTCTGGAACAGCGTCCGGTCGCCGCGAAAGGCCGCGGTGTTGGCATTGGCTAGGTTGTTCGCCGTGACGTCGAGCTGCTGCCGCAGCGCGATCTGTCCCGAAAGGCTGACGGCACTGGGACTGTCCATCTCAGTTGCTCCCTGTCTCTGGCAACAGGCTTTCGATCTGGCGGCTGCGCGAGATGGCAGAGCGGGCGGCGGCCACGCCACGCATCGGCCCGCCCGTGTCGCCGCTCAGCTGCAGCAGGGTGGCGGAGCTGCTCTCGGGCGCCAGCAGCTCCGGTGCCACGCTCGGGCGCTGCCGCGCCAGGGCGGAGGCACTGGCCAGCCGCGCCGTGGCCTCGGCCCGCTTGGCGGCATCGAGGCCCGGATCGCGCAGCAACTCGGCATAGGCATTGGCCGCCTCGACCCAGGCCTGGGCCTGGAACAGCCATTCCGCGCGCGCCAGCCGGTCTGGCAACGCGCGCAGCGACTGCAATTCCTGCGCTGCCTCCAGCGGCTTGCCCATGCGACCCAGCGCGGCGGCGGCGGCGCGATGCGTATCCGCCGTCTCCGGCAGGCCGCGCAGCAGCGCCATGGCGCGCTGCGGATCGCCCTGCGTCGCCATCGCCTCGGCGCGGGCAATCAGCAGCGCGGCTCCTGGCTGCCGTGCGGTGGAAGGGGTCAGCTGACGGCTGGTGTCCAGCGCCGCATCATACAGCCCCTCATCGAGCATCAGCCGCAACGCACCTTGGCGGATATCGTCGCCGCGCTCGCCGGGCGTGGCATAGCCCTCATACTGCCAGTACAGCGACAGCCGGTCGCCGGGCGGTGGCAGGGTCATGCCTTTGGCATCGACCAGCAGCAGCCGCAGTGCCTGCGCCGCCAGCCGGGCGCCGCGGCTCTCCGTGCTGGAGCGCTGGTTGGCATGGCTGGCGCTTTCCGCCACGGCCAGCGCCTGGGCCAGCTCGCCGCGCTCCAGAAGCCGCTGGGCGTAGAGCATGGCGGCCTCCTCGCCGAGCGGCTCGTAGCGATAGACGCGCGAGAAATCCATCAGCTGCGCTTCCGCCCGCCGCCCCTCCGCGGCAGGCCGTGAAAGATTCAGCGCCGCCAGCCGCATGCGGGCCTGAAGCGCCGGGAGGCTGCGCCCGCCGCGTGCCGCGCGCTCCAGGTGCAGCGTCTCGTCCGCGCGGTTGCCCTCCAGCCGTGCCAGCTTGGCCATCAGCAGGCTGCGCTGGGCCTGCTGGTCGGCGCGAAGGTCGGGGGTTGTACGGACGGCGGCCAGCAGGGTCCGCAGCGTCTCGCTGTCCTCCTCCACCGCATCGGCCATCGTGGCCACGAAGGTCAGGCGCAGATCCGGCGGAATATCGCGCAGTGCTGCCCGGGCCTGCGGCGCCAGCTTGGCCAGCGCCGCCGCGTCATTGCCGATCGCCGCTACCAGGGCACGCCAGAGCGGCAGGTCAGGACGGGTGCAGTCCGGCGCCTCCGTCAGCAGGGGGGAGGTGGGGCTGATCGGCTCGCGCTCCAGCAGCCGCGCCACGTCCCGCACGCGCTCCAGCCGCTCCCGCAGCGCCGCCGTTGGCTGCTCCAGCAGGGGCGAGGAGAGCACGGACAACGCCTCCCGCGTCAGCTCATGGAACGCGTAGAGTTCCGCCAGAGCCGCCGTCTCGGCCGCCCCCTGGTCCGACAGGGCCAGCGCGGCGCGTCGTGCCGTCAGCTGGTTGGCGAAGCTCTCTTCGTCCGACCAGCTGCGCAGGCTGAAGGAAGGCTCCAGGCAGACCGGGCGCTGCGGCTCTTCCGCCGGGGCCGCGAAGCTCGGGTTGGGCATGGACACGGCCCCGCCGGGGCGCGGCGCAGCAGGGGCCGTCGCCGGGGTGGATACCCTGTTCAGCAGGGCCAGGCGGCTCAACATGCTCTCCCGCAACGCGCCGAGATCATCGGCGGGTGGCGGTGCAGGCGGCGCGGGCGGGGGGGCGGCCGCCG
>NZ_JCACVY010000110.1:0-14911 GCF_058833935.1 Roseomonas sp. TS2
GGTCATGCCGAACAGCTCCACGAACGCCTTGCGGCTGTCGTCCCCGGCCGGATTGTCGCTCAGCCGCCCGTTCGTATCCTTCTCGCTGTCCCAGTAGCCGGCCGCGCAGTATTCCCGGTCGATGAAGTGCTGCCGCATGCGCTGGAGATAGGAGCGGCCCACCTTGGTGTCGCCGGGGATGGCCCACTCGCTGGCCTCCTTCAGCTTGCCGCGCTGATCGGCAAAGTCGGCCTGCCACTTCAGCCCAAAGCGGGCATTGTAGATCTTGCCCCAGGCGGTGTCGGGGTTGGTCGTCTCCCACTGGTGCTTCCAGTAGTGGTCCATGCCGATCACATGAACGTACTGGTCGCCAGGATAGAACGCCTCGACGTTCAGCCCGCCGGCAGCATAGTTCGGGCACCAGACGTGCTCGAAGAGGCCGGGAGCCGCCTTCTCGTAGGCCTCGTACCGGCGGCGCCAGGAATCGATGATCTGCTGGCGCTTGGCATCCTGCCATTTCCAGTAGAACCCGATATTGCCCTCCCAATCGCCACGCACGCTGACCTTGCCACGGTCATTGCGGGGGGCGCCGTCGCGGAGCTGGGTTGCCTGGTTGGTCCACTCCTTCACGTACTCATTGCGCGCCGCGGCCTCCACGCTGCCGTCCTTCGGGAAGATGGCGATGGAGAAGTTGATCCAGCGCTTGAACGGCAGCGGACGGCCCTGCCAGTCCATCTTCAGGTTCTTGCCAAGGTACTGGTCATCCCAGAGCCACCGGACGTTCGCCCAGCCGGGACGGGTGTCCATGATCGTGCCCATGATCCAGGCGCAAGGTGCGCCGTTCATGGCATCGAAGCGGTTGGTGTTCCCGGGCTTGTTGTCGCCGTAGACGCCAAGGGCGCAGCGCATGGTTCAATCTCCATTGGAGGGGACGAAGAAAAGGCGCCCTCTCTGCGGAGCGGCGCCTGAGTGAGGTTGCAGGAGAGCGCAGACCGCTCTCCAATGGTCGCAGAAAGCTGAGACGAGAGGTTTCAATGAGGCGCGCTGCGGTGCTTGCGATCTGCCTCACGCCGGCGCTGATGTCCTGCGCCGTCCAGTATCCTGAGGGATACGACAACAAGAGCGTGCTCCTGAGGCGCATCAAGACGATCTTTGAGAGCGGCCGCTATGACGATGTCGAGTTCTTCAAGAAGACGTTCGAGATTGAGGAGATGCCCTGTGATGAGCACCGATGTACAGGATGGCGCTCAACGGCATTCCCCTTTCGTAAATCGACATCCTATTATTCTTTTGATGTCGGCAGAGAATTCCGCACCACCAGGTTCAGTTTTTCTCTTGCAGAGGGCTATTACTGCATAAGCAATGGTGAAATCTCGGATGCTCTACGCAGCAGCAGAACCAAGTTCTCCATTGCAACCGATATGCGCACCTTGGGCTTCCACTATGACAGCCCTGAGATACGGATAGCGATCAGTTGGACCTTGGACGCACGAGATTGCGTGACCTTGATCACTGGACAGCGAGGTGTCCTCTAATTTCTGGAGTAGCTGCCGAGCACACGGCCGCCAGGGCACTCACCAACCACAAAGAGCCGCACCCGTTTCGTTGTGGGCCAGGACCGCGCGAGCAGTGCCCTCGGTCAGAACATCCGCGCGGCTGACATAGATCGGCCGCCAGGGGCCGCAGCTAGTCGCGGGTCCAGCGCTCGCGCAGGCGCTGAGCAGGATCAGGCTCGCGAGCCACATCACGCTCCACCGCATCGCGGGTCTCCCTGGCTTGGATGTCGCGGCGCGTTGCCGCCGTCTCAGCCTCGGCGCGCCCCTGCCGCCGGCCGGCGCCGAGCAGCCCGAGCACCGCCAGGGCAGCCGCGCCCAGCGCTGCCGCCCAGCCTGCCAGCCAAACTGGGATCACGCGCCGATCTCCGCCTGTCGCCGGCGCTGTTGGGCGATGAAGTAGACGGCGACCGCCAGGATGATGGCCCCCGCGAGCCAGGGCCCCAGTGCCCGCACCAGGTCAGCCGCGGCGCCGAGGTGGGGCGCGATGGCGGGCAGCACCTCCACCAGAGCCAAGGCCGCGCCGCCGGCCGCGCCCGTGCCGATCGCCGCCTTGGCCGGTGCGGTGCGCACCGCCACGATCGCCGGCGGCGCCACGCCGGCCATGGTCAGCCCCTCATCCAGGGTGCGCTGGTCATAGGGCTGCCCGCCGAGCTCATGGGTGATGATGGCCTCCACCAGCGGGCGGAGATGGGCATGGGTGTGCAGGTCCAGCACCTGGTCCACCCCGAAGCCGGTGATCAGGCTGACATGCCGGACATAGGCGCTGGTCTGGTTCTCCGCCGGCGGTGCCCAGCGGGCGATGATGTCGCGGATCGTCCGCAGGCCGTGCCGATCCTGGTAGGTGACCAGCAGCACCGCCAGGGCCCGGATGCCGTACTGGTGGGAGGAGAAGACCGCAAAGCGGCCGCCAGCCTCCTTCCCAACCTGCCCCTGCCACTTGTTGGCGGCGGACCAGTCAATATTCCCGGGGTTGCGATTGCGGTAGCCACGCGCCGCCGTGGGGCTCGCGTTGACCATGGGCAGGCTCCGATTTTCAGGGATGCGCGGCGCCCGGCCGCGCGCGGTTACTCGGACCGCTTCGGGCGCACTTCGAGCGCTTCGATGCGATCGGACAGCCAGGACAGCTTCTCGGTGAGCGCCCTGACGTTTCCATCGAAGGCGGCCATCTTGCTCAGCCCATCGGCGAGGCGGTCCAGCTTCGCCTCCACCCGCGCCAGGTTTTCGGAGACGCGCCGCTCCACCGCCTGCATCTCTTCTTTGCGGGCCATGTCCCGGTCCTGCTGGCGGAGCTGCGCTTCCAGCCGTGCAGTCTCGCGGGCAACCAGGTTGGCCAGGTCGTGACGAGCCTTGGATTCCACGTCGGCCGTGCCCTTGATCATCAGGGCGGCCTTATCCTCCAGCGCCTTCAAGCCGGCCAAGGCGCGCTGCTCCACGCCGGTCAGGTCATCCTTGAGCGTCTTGGCCTGCGTGGCACGAAAGCCGACAAAGCCCAGCACAACGGCGCACAGGGAGAGCAGGAGGGCTGGCCAGTTCGCGAATGGCTCCATCTTATCGCCCCCAGTTTGCCCACTGAATCGTGGCGGCCACGCAGCCAGCGCTGCCCAGAAGGGAGAAGGCGCCGGCCGGGCTGAAGAACCCCTGCAGGCTGCCGCTCCACACCATGGTGCCGCCGACGAATGCCCACAGGCCAGCGGACAGGCAGGCGACAGCCGCGCGTGTATTGATGGAGCCCATCCACAGGGTCAGCATCAGCAGCAGGCCATCGATCAATGTCACCGCGCCCCAGAAGCTCTCCCGCAGCCCGACGTCCCGTAGGACACGGAACACAGGCTGGATGTCGAACATGCGCGTTGTGCTGAAGCAGCCGATGCTAAACAGGATGCTCCAGAGCGCGAAGGCGGCCAGGAAGGTTCGCGGGTCCCAGCGGAGCGCCGCGTTCACTCGTGCAATCATTCCTACTCCATAGGCGCTGGCGGAGAATGCGAGCCATGCGGCGGATCACCAGGAGGGGTTACAGCGGCAGCCTCATGAGGCTGCTGAAATAGCGGTGGAGCAGACTTTGGCGCTTACACCAGCGGCCGGCGCGCAGGCGTGAAGGACATGGCGTACAGGCGCTGGAAATACCGCTGGATCAGGCTCACCCGGCGCTGGTCGCCGTACAGGTACCGCCGATAGAACTGCAGGTTGGACAGCATGCCGGTGTACCGCTGCGCCAGCGCGACCGCGTACAGGGAGCCGATGCCCATGGCCGAGGTGCCGGCGCCGTTGTCGGTCGCGGTCGGAAGGCTCCACAGGTTGTTGACGCACAGCGCCAACTCGGTCCCGTTGCTTGTCATGATGATATTGGCGTCGGTGCCCCAGGCGTACGGAATGGCGATAGAGGCGCTCCCGTGCTGGGCCACGATACTGCCGGGGGTCTGCGCGTTGGCCGAGCCGGTGATCTGCAGCAGCGTCCGCGCCGAGAGCGAGTTGAACCGCGCCAGAATCTGGCCGCTGCCCGTCCCGGGGTAGGGCACCCGCACGCAAGCCACGATGCCAAAGGCGGCGGCGAAGTTGGGCTGCGGCACGGCGGACGGGCCGCCGTCCCATTGGTACACGCCGTTCGCCGCGTGGTCGGAGACGGGGCGGCCGTTCACCACCCCGTCGACCAGCTTGGACGGCCCCATGCCGGTGGCAGTGCCGGGCTTCAGGAATGCCCCGCTGCCCTTCAGATCCCGCCATTGCAGAATGTCGCGGGTGGCCGCATCGACCACCATGTCGGGTTCATAAGCGCGGAACCAATGCAGCAGGTCGGCGTCCTCCAGCATCTGCTGGTCGAGCGGCTTGGCGATCGGCGCGGCGCTGCCCGGAACGGAGGTGGCGACGATGATGCGACTCATGTGAGAGCTTCCTCGAAACGCATGGCGGGATAGGCGACAAGTGAAGGGACGGGGTGGCCAAGGTCCGCCCAATGGTTGCGGTAGGTCGTGACGGCTTCCAGCGCCGTCCGGCCGAGGGACCAGCCGGCCAGCACTTCGCCACCCGTCTGCAGGGCGGAGCGGATGCGCAGTGGCGTGGCAGGCAGGTCGGCCGCCCCCACGAGGTCCAGCGTCTTCGCGCCGCTGATCGTCACGGCCGAGAGCGGCACATTGGTGCCGTCCTGCTGCCAGATCTCGAAGCCGCGCTGCGGCGCGTCGGGGGTCCAGCTCGACCAGGAGAGCGCCGTCGCATCCGGTGGCAGCTCCCACGTGATGCGCACGGTTGATGCGCTGAGGCGGGCGAAGCCGGTGGGCCGCAGGCCACGGGGGTTCAGCCCCCGCATGATCGCGTCGAGCGTGTGCGCATCACGCGCGGCCTGGATCATGCGCCCGTAATAGCTGGCGTGGATGTTGTCGCCGAGCGGGCAGTCATACATGGGGCCGGAGCCGTAGAGGCCTGGGATGCCCTCCTTCAGGATCTGGTACTGCGCCAGGACCGGCCGCTGCACGCCCGTGGTCGCGTTGGCGTTGCCGTTCACCTGCTGGATTACGAAGTCCGGCAGGCTGGACATGCCGGCCGCCACACGCGCGTCTTCGCGCAGGTCGGCCTGCAGTTGGCGCAGCATGTCGAGATAACCGTCCGTGTCGTTCTCGCCCTGGCACCAGCGGATGACCACCCGCAGCGGGCGCCCCATGCGGGCCGCGGCGCCCCGTGCCGAGGTGACGGCAGCCAGCACATGCTGGTATTGCACGGTCCCCTTGATGAACTTGTCGATGTTCTGGCCGCCCCACCAGACGGTGTGGCCGATCAGCCCGGGCGAGTGCCGGTTGGCGCGCCGCATGCCGGCCTCGAAGGCCGGACCGAAGAACGTCATCGGGAAGACGCCATCGCTTCCCGGGTTGCGGTAGGCGGAAAGCTGCAGACGCGCGGGAGACAGGGAAACCGTCCCCTCGGCATAGGCTTGCGGCCAGTAGGAGGGATCGCCCAGCATCAGGAAGTGATGCGGAAACTGCGGCTGCGGGATCGGCCCCAGCAGCGGCCCGCCCTGGCCGCCGTTGTTGCTCTGACCAAAGAAGATGACGAGCACCAGCGGCGATGCGCTGTCAGCCAGCGTCTGCAGATCGTACTGGTCGGCGAGCTGCACGACATCGTAGGCGCGGCCGGTGCTGTCCTGCACCGTGCCGACGATCAGCCGAGCGTTGCGGTGCCGACGCACGTTGAAGGCCGCGATCTCGCGCATCGTTTCGGGCGGCAGGTAGGTGTCGGCCTGCAGGTCGTCGCGCGCATCCGGCGAGAGCCGCGCCTCGATCGTGGCGTCGTCGTGGATGCCAAGCGACACGCGCTCGTCCGGCGTGACGAAGCCCTGCGGGAATGACACCTGCATCGGCGCCAGCGGGACGCGGCGCATCCGGCTGTCGCCGATATTGATTCCAAGCCACCCGCCCTCTTGCCAGCGGAGCGGCGCATGCCCCCACTGGTCCTCAAGCAGCGGCAGCTCATCGTCGGCCACCGACATCGGCGCGAGCTGCTGTCCGTAGAGCAGGAGGGCGGCAACACCGGCCGTGCCATCATCCTCGCCGGAAATGAGCCATTTGCCGGCCTCGGTGCGCAGTCCCCAGGAATAGTCCTCGAGGCTCATCAGGTCGCCGCGCAGCAGCACGCCGGCCATGCCGAGGGTCAGGTCCTCACCGATGTCGAGCAGCGGCCGGCCGGCCGGGTCGGCGACCTCCCAGAGGTTGTCGGTGACCACATCGGGCGCGACCACGCCGAGCACGGGCAGGGCCCGCGCGGCGGTGCTGGTGCGCTGGGCCTCGGCCAGGGCAAACGCCTTCTTCTGCCGCTCCGTGTCGCCCGTCCGCACCGGCAGGCCGCCCAGGAGGCGATAGACGCCTTCCTCCGGCCCGATGGTGAAGACCACCCCCAGCGCGCCCTCCGTGGCGCCAGCGGATGTCCATGCTGATGCCAGAGCGGCCACAGAAGCGCGCTGAGGTGCCGCGTTCTGCACCATGGCATCAGTGCTCTCGGCGGCCGCTTCCGCACGCCGCCGCTCGGTCTCCGCATCCGCCGCGCGCTGGTCGGCCATCAGTGCGCTGCCGGCTGCCGCATCGACAAAGGGCTGCGCCAGCGACGGCAGCGCACCGGCCACCGCTCCCGGCACCAGCTCGGGCACCAGCTGCTGCACGCGCTGGCCCGCCTGGTCCTGCGCGTCCTGACGCAGCCGGGTGACCGGCACGCGCCGCGGCGCGCCGTCGGCGCCCTCGGCGCCCGGCAGTGTTAGCGCGCCCAGATCCTCGGCAGGCGGTAGCTCGCCGATGCGCAGGCCGGTCAGCATCCCGCCACTGGTCAGCACGATGGGCTGGCCGTTGGCCGTCGCCCAGATGGCCGAGTTGGGCACCGCACCCTGCCCTGGCGTCTCCGACACGTCGAAAAACGCCCAGGCGCTCTGCTGCTGCGGATCGGTGGTCTGGAAGCGCCAAGCCCAGCCGCCCAGCAGCTCGGGCTCATAGCCGCACCACCAGCGCCTCTCAGCCTCCACCCAGAGCCCGGCCAGCTCGAGCTGGGCTCCGCTCTCCAGGTGCCGCCAGAGGAAGGTGGCGCCCTCGCCCCGGGTGGCACCGCCGCGCGGCAGCAGCACCTGGCCCCAGGCATTGACGGTCTGGCCGAGCCACACGGGCAGGCGCCGCGCCGAGGTGTACAGGCCCAGCAGGGCGCGCACGTCCACGGCCGGAGAAGTGGTCTCCGACATGCAGTGTCTCCGGATTTCAGGAAGGGGCAGCGCCCCGATGGCTACAAGGCGACGGCGCCCGCCGCGCGGAACAGGTCATCGAGCTGCTGCGTGGACAGCGGCACCAGCTCGGCGATCAGGGCAATGGTGGGGCTGGCGCGCTCGAATGCGCCGCGCTCCCACGCATCCAGCAGGATGGCCGCCTCCACCGGTGGCAGGGTGGCCGCATGCTGTTGCAGCGCTGCCTCCACCACCTCGAAGAGGCCGGCCAGGCGCATCGCGGCGCGCGCCTGCAGGTTCGACACCGAGGCCGGCACCGGTCCCCCTATGGGCAGCCCCAGCACCTCCGCCAGAGCGCGCTCGAGCGCCGCCTGCGGCACACCCACCACATACAGGCGCCCATCCGCGTATCGCCGTGCCGAGGGGGTGGGGTTGCCTGCCTTGGTGGCGATGGCGACCATGTCGGCGCCGACATCCACCGCGACGGATGCAGCTGGAATCACAGCCGGCTCAGCGTGAAGTTGCTCTGCGCCGTGCCACCACAGGCCAGCGTGCCGCCCGAGCTTTGCCCGATGAAGGCCTGCACACCCTAGCCTGCGCCCACCTGGCCCTCCCAGCTGCAACACAGATCCATCGCCCCATTGACGGTGGCCGCCCACTGCCGGGACCGGGCGATGCCGTTCACCTGGATCTCCACCACCCGCTCGCCGGTCGGGCTGTTGCCGAAGGACAGGCACAGGTTGGCGCGGTAGAGGCCCGTGCTGGGAGCCGTCAGGGCGAACACCGGCAGCGTGGCCGGCTGCGCGCCGAGAGTATCGATGCCCTTGCTGTTCCAGGGCACGGCCGATGTCGCGCCATTCGGCACCGCGAATGTGCTGCTGGACAGCAGCTGGCTGAACAGGCTCTGCGGGATGGCCGACTGCGGCAGCAGGCCGTCCGTGTCCAGCAGCGGGATACGGTCCGCGTTCAGCGACAGGAACAGGTAGCGCGTGCCGCTGGGCCAGTTGATGGCGGATTGCGCGCCGGTGTGCGTCCGCACGATGCGTCCGCGCGTCAGGGTCGCCGGGCTGCCCGAGGTATAGACGCCCTCCACCACCTCGAACTGCGTCGGCGACAGCAGGTTGTCCACCACCGTGTAGCAGACCCGCGCGCCGGAACTGAGGCCGGCCAGGGCTGGCGTCAGGTAGCCGGCCAGCGCCGGGCCAAGCTGGTACGTGCCGGTGCCGGTGGTGGTGGTCTGCACCAGCACCCGGTCGGCCACCACATGGGGTGTGCCCATCACAGATCCTCTTCAATGGCGATGTCGGCCGACCACCGCTGGGGGGTGATGCGCGTCGGCTCGGGCAGCGCGGAGAAATGGCCCAGCACGCCATGGCGGGCCGGGTCGGCATTCCAGGGGGAGCCGAACACCTGCCCCGTTGTTCCCGCCGCCAGGGCCGCGGCGTCCAGCGCCTCGGCATCGGCGCGCGGGATCTGCGGATAGGTCCAGCGCGTGAAGCGCCGCCGCGCTCCTGGTGTGGCGTAGCGCACACCGGAGAGGCCCGCGCGGTCATTCACCCCGGCATCGATCACGCCCCGCCGCTGCCCGTACCCGGCCGCCCTGCTGCTGATCACCAGCGGCGAGACCCAGGCACGCCCGAGCTGGAGGTACCGATCGGCAGCCCCCGCGATGAAGCGCCATTCCACGTAGCGGACCCGCACCGGCTCCGGCGGCACAAAGGCCAGCAGCCCGTTCGGTCCAAAGGCGGCCGGCACGAAGCCCGAGTAGAACGGCGCCTCCAGCGGATTGCTGAGCGGCGCCAGCGCGGCGTAGACGCGCACCTGCGCGGCGGCCGAGGGCAGCACGCCGTCACGCGGCGCCGCCAGCAGGAACAGTTGGCAGTCGCGATCCTCGCCCAGGTCGGCGCTGATCGTGACCGAGGCGCCGGGCATCCAGGGACCGGAGCGGTAGACGTCGGAGAGCTGCGGTGTCAGCAGGGCCCGCACGCCCAACCCTTCGGCCTCGCTGGAGGCGCTGATCTCGGCCAGTGGCCCGTTCAGCAGGTTTTCCGTGGCCAGCAGCGCCATGCCTATCCCCAGAGCAGGAGTGTGAGAGTGTCGCCGCGCACGCTGAGCCGCAGCACCAGCAGGTTGCGGCCCTGCGCCAGCGACGCGACGCGCGGATAGGTCAGCTGCAGCACGGTGCCAGGCCGCACCATGGCCGGGCTGATGCCGGAGGCCCCGGAGCGCAGCGAGACACGCCAGGACCGGCGCGGCACGCCGAACAAGGCCATCAGGCGATCGGCCAGGACCTGCGCCGGCTCCGCCGTGACAAAGGGGCTGTCCAGCACCGGCCCGTCCGCGGCGGATGGAAAGGCGCCTTGGGTGGCGGCGTTCAGGTTCGTGACCACCTCGCCCTCGCGGCCGTAGTAGTCGCGCGCCTCGGCGCCGGCGCCCGGCGCCACATTCTCGCCCAGCTGCACCACGTCACGCACCGCGTAGCGCACCCGCGCGCGCCACCAGGGCGGCTGCGACTGCGCCTCTTCCTCGGGGCGCCCCAGCAGCATCCACGGCTCCAGCGCCACCCCGGGCCCGACCGTCTCCGGCACAACCAGGGCACCGCCCCGCATGCGGCCGAATTCATCGGCGCCCCACCAGCCATTCACGCCCGCCGCGAGCCGCTCCATGGCATCCGCGACCGTGCCGCCTGTCACCAGCAACCCGGCGGGGCCGGTGGGCCAGGCCGAGAACGCCTCGCGCGGCGCGCGTTGTGGATCCAGCCCCCCAGGCCCCTGCAGCAGCTTCACCGCCAGATCGGCGGGGTCGGAGAGATAGCCACCTGTGGCCGGTGCGGCGTCGCCCTGCGCCGTGACCGTCAGCAGTGACGGCTCCGACCCCAGGCGGATATGCCCCGTGGCGAGGCAGACCATGTAGTGGCCACCCGGCACATAGGCCTCCTCCAGCGCCTGGTAGCTGCCCACCTCGCCATAGGGGTCCTGGGCTACGCCCCGGTTGCGCACCTCGACCACCGAGCCGATCGGCCCGACGGCCACCAGGTAGATCTGCCGCGCCGCATCCACGAGGACCGGCGCGAAGTTCTGCCGGTGCCCGAACAGCCGCGGCTTGTTCTGTCCGGCCAGCGCCTCCGGCCCCTCCTCCCCGCCGGTGCCCGCGAAGACAGGGCAGGCCGGCACCGCCAGGTCCCGCGCGGCGGAGCCCAGCACCAGGCGGAGCCGGCCCGCGCCGTCCAGTGGCCGCGCCACGCGCATCTCGGCGATGCGGCCCACCTCATGGCTGGCCGCCGGGATCGGCCGGCGGTGCGGCCCGCGGCGGATGACGACGCCCAGACCGGACAGCGTCCAATCGCTGACCAGCGCATCCAGGGCGCCGTCGCCGTTCGCCAGCAGGACCTCCCCGGCCGCCACTTCGGCCCGGCGGCCCTCGCCCGGATAGAGCGGCACCTGCATCTCGAGCGCCGGCGGCTCCAGCAGCCGGGCGGGCCATGCCTGGTTCGGCACGGCATCGTCCGGCTCCGTGATCCAGCCCCGGTCGGATACCCGAACCACCGTCGCAGAGCCGCCGCCGCCGTCATCCGGCAGGGCGATGCTGCTGAGCGGCAGGCCTGACACCAGCCCGGCCGGGGCCGGCGCCGGCATCCCGCCGGAGCCCGCGCCCTGGATCTCGACCGTCCACACCGCATCGGTCACCGGCAGATCGCGCGCCCGCGCCACGCCGGCGGCGGAGACGGCATCGGTGGCCGGCCACTGCGAGGCGGCCGGCGTGGCGGAGAGAGGCGCCAGCCCGGTCATGCTTCGAGACGCAGACGCATGCCGCGCATCTCCTCCCTCAGCGCCGCCACTTCATCGCGCAGCGTCGTCATGGCGTCGGTGGCCGGCACCATCACCCGCGACAGCCCGGCTTCCAGATTGCTGGAGAAGCCAGGCAGATCGAGCGTGGCGCCGAGGCTGCGCGTTTCGGACAGCACCATCTGCCGCACCGCCTCGGCCTCGCGGCCGGTGGCATTGAAGCTGGTGTTGGCGGTGAGCAGCGTGTTCGCGGCGTTGACGTAAGCCGACAGGTCCCCACCACCCCGCGCTGCCGTCAGCGCATCGGCGTATTGCTGCTGCGCCGCGAGATAGGCGTTCTGCGGACTGACCCCGGCACCGCTGACCGCCTGCTGATCGAGGAACCCCGCCAGGATGCCGGATTCCTGCTGAAGCCGCTGCAGCGCGCTGCGCTCGACGTTCAACAGCTCCTCGGCGCCCTGCTCGGCGATGTTCTTCCGCTCCCACCAGAGCGTGTCCTCCAGCAGGCGGAGCTGCTCAGTGTAGGCCTCGCCTGCGGCCCCTTGCTGCCGCAGCTCATTGGCCAGGGCCTCGCGCTGCTGCTGCGCCGCCAGGTCGAAGGCCAGCAGCTGCGAGCCGCGCTGGTCACCCATGGCCGCCAGCTGGCGAACATAGATGCCCTGCCCGGTGCTGAGGTACTGCCGGTCGCGGGCCGCGACGATGTCCGCCGCGGCCTGGGCGAAGTGCCGGTTCAGCCCCTCCGTGGCGAGCCCCAGGCGCTCGGCCTGGGCAACGGTGGCCTCCTGCGCTTTCTCCACCTCCTGCAGCGAGGCCGCGAAGGCGCTGATCGGCGTTTCAGCCGAGGTGAGCGGGTCATAGATCGACTTCACCCAGTCGATATCGGTGAAGGCCTGATCCAGCGAGGCCGCGGCGCCCTTGGCGATCTCGCCCGCGATGACGTGCATCACCGCCTCGCTGCCGCCGGTGATGCTGGACAGCACCACCCGCGTCAGCTCGGCCTGATCCGCCGCCGCCAGGTGCGCATCGCTGCCCTGGTGGGTCTGGGCCACGGCCGCGCCACCCGTGCCGCGCAGCGAGAGACCACGGGACGAGAGCGCCGCATTCAGGCCACCGAGGCTCTGCTGCGCCTGGGCGATGCCCTGCGCCGCGTCCATCCCCTTGGCCCGGCTGCCCAGCACCACCAGCTGGCCGGATTCATCGATGCCGATCTGCACGGACGATGCCGGCCGGGCCGGGTCATTGCCGAACAGGCCGCCCAGAAGGTTCCCCGCCAGGCCGCCGAGCACGGTGCCGACGCCGGGGAGAATCATCGTGCCCAGGGCAGCACCACCAACACCCAGGCCCGCCTGGGCATAGTTGCCGCTCATCAGCCCGGGAAGCGCGGCGCCGGCGATGCCCAGCACATTGCTGAACGAGGAGAAACCTCCCAGGGCGCTGCCGCCGTTCCATAGGCCGGCGGCGGATGTCGGCAGCGCGGGCAACGCCGCTCCCAATTCCGCCGCGCTGCCCAGGCCCAGCGTCGAGGGCAGTGCGGCGTTCGCCGGGCCGGTGAACCCCAGGGAGCCCAGATTCGACGCACCCCAGACATCCAGGCCGCTGCTGATGGAGCTGCTGCCGAAGGCATTCCAGAGGCTGGAGCCGGTGCTGGCCATGCTGAGCAGACCGTTGCCGCCCCCGCCCTGCGCGGCCGAGACCGCGCTCCCCATGCTGCTCAGGGTTGGCAGGCTGCTGCCCGACAGAGCGTTGCGGATCGGGTTGAAGGCCGTGACCCGAAGCAGATCCGTGGCGACGCTGGCCAGGATCCCCCGCGTCACATTGCCCAGGTTCAGAGCGCCCTTCTCTCCCCGCAGGAACGCATCCACGGCAGAATCGCCGAGACGGTCAAAGACCCGCTCGCCGATGCGCCCAACCTCTGTGAGAGCATCGCGCTGCGCGCGGAGCGCAACAGTCGCGTCGCTGAGCTGCCCGACCATCGCAAGCCGCGCCCGGCCTTCGTCAGACTCAGGGTCAATGTGTTCCCGCAGCAGGCGCTGCCGCTCGCGCAGCAGGGCCAGCTCCCGCTCGCGCGCTTCGGTGCTGACCCCGACCAGATCGGCCTCGCGCTGGATGAGCTCGAGGCTGTCGGCGTAGCCCTGGCGCGTCGCCTCGGAGCGGTCCAGGGCCAGGACCTTTTCCTTGTCCAGGCCCTCCAGCAGCTTGCCCTGCTCACGCACCACGTCCGAGATGAATTCCAACTCGGCATTGCGCGCTTCCTTGGCGGTGCTGGCGGCCTTCTTGAGGGCTTCATCCCGCTCCCGAACCGCGTCGGCAATGAGCCGCTCGCCCTCCGCTTCGGTGATGGCCTCGTTCCTGACGGCGGTGCGGATCGTCTCGACGCGCTCGTTGTGCTCCTTGCGGATCTTGAACGCTTTATCCAGGTCGCCGCGTAGTTCCTCGATCTCCGCTGCCGAACGTTTGCGGCGCTGTTCAATCCCCTGGAGGGCCGCAGTCTCGTCGGCCTTCCACTGCCGCTCGGCGGCCTCTGTTACTAGGTTGATCTGGCCATTCAGATGATCAGCCAGCTCGCGCTCACGCCGGGCCAGTTCTGCAGCAACCTCTGCTGCCTGGTCAGCGCCCACAGCTGCCGCCGCCGTAGCCGCCGCCGCTCCCTGTAGACCGCTCTGAATCCCGCCGCGGCGAAAGGCTGTTACTGACTGCTGGCCATCGGGGCGCAGCTGGCGTAGCCGGCCCTCAAGAGCCTGGACCTGGCCCTGCAGTTCCTCTGTACGAGACTGAGCTCGACTCTCCGGTGTCGGCACAGCATCTCGCAGCCCCTCCATGAAACCGGCGGCTTTCTGGAGCGCCGAAGCGATGCCTTGGGAAAATCCAAGAGCTTCATCCAGCTGTGCAGCAAAGCCTTTGGTCGCAACGGTTAAGCGGTCGAACGCCTGCGACATGGTCACAGGCATCTTCTGGTATTCGGCGTTGATCTCTTCGCCTGCGCGCAGCAGCGCCGGGAACACCCGGTCGGCCGTCAGCTTGCCCTCTTCGCCCATCTTCCGCAGCTCGCCGACGCTGGCGCCCAGTTCGCGCGCCAGAAGCACGGCCAGGTTCGGCATGTTCTCCAGCAGCGAACCCAACTCGTCACCATTCAGCTTGCCGGAGGCGAGCGCCTGAGCGAGCTGCGTCGCGGCAGAGGCCGCCTCGGATACGGAAGCGCCGCCGACGATGGCCGCCTTCTGCAGCGTCTCCACCAAGCGCACGGCCTGCGCATTGGTGGCACCGATCTCCTTCGCCGCGATGGCGAAGCGGCTGAACTGCCCGGCGCTTTCCAGCACGCTCTGCCCTGTCTGCAGGCTGATGCGGTAGAGCTGCTCATAGACATCGCGCGCCGCTTCGATGGAGCCAGTCGCGCCCCGGATCCGCCCCAGGGCGGCAGTCATTTCATCGCCAGAGCGGGCGACGGCCGTCGCCCCTGCGGCGAGAGTCGCCAGGCCAGCAGTCAGCGAAACACCGGCAAGCGCCGTGGCCGAGAGGCTGGCGGCGTAGCCGGACAGGGAAACCGCGCCCTGCTGCGCCGCGCGGCTCTGCGCCTCGAAGCTTTCCCGCAGGGCACCACGGATCTGCACGCCGCGCTCGGCCGTGATCAGCCCCTGCTCTTCCGCGCGGGTGACCAGGGATAGGTCACTTTCATACCGGCGATTGGCAGCGGCGAGAGCGTTCATCCGGCTCTCGACCTGCGACAGACTCCGCTCAACTTCAGGAACGCCGGAAACACCGAGCTGGAAGCGCAAAGTGCCGCCGTTGCTGCCCGACATGAGCGCCTCCGCATTATGGGTGATGGTGTGCTTTGATGGCGGCGGGCCATGATTGCCCGCCAACCCGCCGTGGGTCGGGGCCGCCAAACCAGCTCCCCCTAAGCTGCAGGG
>NZ_JCACVY010000111.1:0-14872 GCF_058833935.1 Roseomonas sp. TS2
GCGCCCACACGCCAGGCGGCTCCCCGCCGCCCGCAGGAGAGCGACCGATGATCCACCGGACCCCCTTCTCTCGCCGCGCCCTGCTGGCCGGCGCCGCCGGCACGCTGGCGCTGCCGGCCCTCCGCCCCGCCCTCGCCCAGGGCAGCGGGCCGATCAAGGTGGGGGTGCTGCACTCCCTCTCCGGCACCATGGCGATCAGCGAGACGGCGCTGCGCGACACGGTGCTGATGATGGTGGAGGACATCAACGCCAAGGGCGGGCTGCTCGGCCGCAAGGTCGAGGCGGTGGTGGTGGACCCCGCCTCCAACTGGCCGCTCTTCGCCGAGAAGGCGCGCGAGCTGCTGCAGGTGCACAAGGTGGATGTCACCTTCGGCTGCTGGACCTCGGTCTCCCGCAAGTCGGTGCTGCCGGTGTTCGAGGAGCTGAACGGCCTGCTCTTCTACCCCGTGCAGTATGAGGGCGAGGAGCAGTCGAAGAACGTCTTCTACACCGGCGCCGCGCCGAACCAGCAGGCGATCCCGGCCGTCGAATACCTGATGAGCGACGATGGCGGCGCCGCCCGCCGCATCGCGCTGCTCGGCACCGACTACGTCTATCCGCGCACCACCAACCGCATCCTGCGCGCCTACCTGAACTCGAAGGGCATCGCGGATGCGGACATCATGGAAGAATACACGCCCTTCGGGCATTCCGACTGGCAGGGCATCGTCAGCCGCGTGAAGGCCTTCGCCAACCAGGGCAAGAAGACGGCGATCGTCTCCACCATCAATGGCGACGCCAACGTGCCGTTCTACCGCGAGCTGGGCAACCAGGGCATCAAGGCCGAGGACATCCCCTCCGTCGCCTTCTCGGTGGGTGAGGAGGAGCTGGCCGGCATCGACACCAAGCCGCTGGTCGGCCACCTGGCCGCCTGGAACTACTTCATGAGCGTCGAGAGCCCGGTGAACACGGCGTTCAAGGCGATGTGGGCCAGCTACATCAAGAACCCGAAGCGCGTCACCAACGACCCCATGGAGGCCACCTACACCGGCTTCCGGATGTGGAGCCAGGCCGTGACCAAGGCCGGCACCACCGCGGTCGATGCCGTGCGCGGCGCCATGTACGGCCAGAAGGTGGAGGCTCCCTGCGGCTACACCGAGGAGATGTTCGACAACCACCATTTGTCGAAGCCGGTGATGATTGGCGAGATCATGGAGAACGGCCAGTTCAACGTCGTCTACAAGACGCCGACGGCGATCAAGGCCGAGAACTGGTCGCCCTTCATTCCCGAGAACGCCAACCGCCGCAAGGGCTGAGCCCCCCTCCTGACTGACAGACAAAAGATTGGGGGGTGCGGGGGGAAATTCCTTTCCCCCCGTCTTTTCTTTGCCGCGAGGGAAACCGATGCTGCGATCACTCCTGGTCCTGCTGTTGCTGCTGGCCTCGCCCGCCCGCGCGCAGGACGCCTTCACCGATGCGCTGAGGGGCCTCGGCGGCAATTTCCAGTCCCAGGCCGAGGCGGTGGAGAAGCTCGGCGCGCTGGGCGACCCGCGCGCCCTGCCGCTGCTCCAGGCGCTGGCCGAGGGCCGCCTGGCGAAGACCGCCGATGGCACCGTGCAACTCCGCGAGGGCGATGCCGGCGAGCCGGTGCGCATCAACAACCGGGTGCGCGTGGCGCTGCGCGGCGCGCTGGGCCGGCTGCAACTGCTCTCGCCCGTGGAGGCGGAGCGCGCCGCCGCGGCGGACGGCCTGTTCCGCAGCCGCAGCCCCGAGAACATCCCGCTGCTGGAGGATGCGCTGGGGCGTGAATCCTCGCCCGCCGTGCGGGAGCGGATGGCGCTGGCGCTGGCCGCCTCGCGCCTTGCCGCGCCGCAGGAGGGGGTGAAGCGGCAGGGCATCCTGGTCCTGGCCGAGGGTGGCTCGGCCGTGGCGCGCGGCCTGCTGCTGGAGGCGCGTGCCGCCCATCCGGCCCTGGCGCCCGAGATCGATGCCGCCATCGCCGCCATCGACCGGCGGCTGATGCTGAAGACCGCGGCCGAGACCGCCTTCCAGGGCCTCTCGCTCGGCTCCGTGCTGCTGCTGGCGGCGCTGGGCCTCGCCGTCACCTTCGGGGTGATGGGCGTCATCAACATGGCGCATGGCGAGATGGTGATGCTCGGCGCCTACACCACGGTGATGGTGCAGGAGGCGCTGCGCGGCATCCCGGCGCTGGCGCCGCTCTCCCTGCCGCTCTCGGTGCCGGCCGCCTTCCTGGTGACGGCGGCGGTGGGCGTGGCGCTGGAGCGCGGGCTGATCCGCCATCTCTACGGCCGCCCGCTGGAGACGCTGCTGATGACCTTCGGCGTCGGCATGATCATCCAGCAGGCGGTGCGGCTGATCTTCGGCGCGCAGAACCGCGAGGTGCTGAGCCCCGCCTGGATGCAGGGCACGCTGAGCCTGCCCGGCGGCATCGAGATCACGCAGAACCGGCTCTGGATCATCCTCTTCGCGCTTGCCGTGCTGGGCATCACCATCGCCGCCATCCGCTTCACCCGCTTCGGGCTGGAGATGCGGGCGGTGGTGCAGAACCGGCGCATCGCCGCCACCATGGGCATCCGCACGGGCCGGGTGGACGCGATGACCTTCGCCTTCGGCTCCGGCATCGCCGGCATGGCGGGGGTGGCGGTGAGCCAGATCGACAATGTCTCGCCCAATCTCGGCACCGGCTACATCATCGACAGCTTCATGGTGGTGGTGTTCGGCGGCGTCGGTTCCCTCGCCGGCACCATGATCGGCGCCTTCACCCTGGGCATCGTCAACAAGATGCTGGAGCCCTGGGCTGGCGCGGTGCTGGCCAAGATCGCCGTGCTGGTCGGCATCATGCTGTTCATCCAGCGGCGGCCGAAGGGGCTGTTCGCGCTGAAGGGAAGGGCGGCCGAGCCATGAGCGCCACCATCTCCATGGGCCAGCGCCTGCGCCCCGGTTCCGCGACCATCCTGCGCGGCATCCTGCTCGCCGGGCTGGCCATCCTGGCCATGCTGCCGGTGCTGAACCGGCTGCCTCCCGAATCCGCGCTCTATGTCTCGGATTTCGTCGTCTCCGTCTCCGGCAAGTGGATCTGCTACGCCATCCTGGCGCTCGCGATCGATCTCGCCTGGGGCTATGCCGGCATCCTCTCCCTCGGGCATGGCGCGTTCTTCGCGCTCGGCGGCTACGCCATCGGCATGCACCTGATGCGGATGATCGGGCCGCGCGGCGTCTATGGCCACCCGGTGCTGCCGGATTTCATGGTGTTCCTCGGCTATACCGAACTGCCCTGGACCTGGTGGGGGTTTTCGAGCTTTCCCTTCGCCTTCGCCATGGCGCTCGTCGTGCCGGGGCTGCTGGCGGGGGTGGTGGGCTACCTCGCCTTCCGCAGCCGCATCACCGGCGTCTATCTCAGCATCATCACCCAGGCGATGACCTACGCGCTGATGCTGGCCTTCTTCCGCAACGACATGGGCTTCGGCGGCAACAACGGCTTCACCGACTTCAAGGAGCTGCTGGGCATGCCGCTGAACACCAGCGGCGCCCGCGCCCTGCTGTTCTACGCCGCGCTGATCGCGCTCGGCGGGGCGCTGCTGCTCTGCGCGCATCTCACACGCTCCAAGCTCGGCCGCGTGCTGGTGGCGGTGCGCGACGCCGAGAGCCGTGTGCGCTTCCTGGGCTACGACACGGTGCGGGTGAAGCTCACCGTCTTCGTCCTCTCCGCCATGCTGGCGGGGCTGGCGGGGGCGCTCTACACGCCGCTCGTCGGCATCATCAATCCCGGCGAGTTCAGCCCGGGCAACTCGATCGAGGCGGTGGTGTGGGTGGCCGTCGGCGGGCGCGGCACGCTGGTGGGGGCGCTGGTCGGCGCCTTCTCGGTGAACGCCATCAAGACCTGGCTCACCTCCTTCGCGCCCGACCTCTGGCTGTTCGTCCTCGGCGGGCTGTTCGTGGCGGTGACGCTGTTCCTGCCGCGCGGCATCGTCGGCCTGCTGCACAGGGGAGACGGCAAGTGAAGGGCGCGCGCCTCTATCTCGACGGCGTCTCGGTCGTGTTCGACGGCTTCCGGGCGCTGAACAACCTTTCCCTCATCGTCGAGCCGGGGGAGTTGCGGGCCATCATCGGCCCCAACGGCGCGGGCAAGACGACGATGATGGACATCATCACCGGCAAGACCCGCCCCACCGCCGGCACCGTCACCTTCGGCGAGCGCGACCTGACGAAGCTGGACGAGGCGACCATCGCCAATCTTGGCATCGGCCGGAAATTCCAGAAGCCCACGGTGTTCGACGCGCTGACGGTGTTCGAGAACCTCGAACTCGCGCTGAAGGCGCCGCGCGACCCGTGGTCCTGCCTGCGCTGGGTGCTGGGCCAGGAGGCCCGCAAGAAGATCGAGGCGACACTCGAGGAAATCGGCCTGGCCGAGCGGGCGCAGGACCGCGCCGCCATCCTCTCGCACGGCCAGCGGCAATGGCTGGAGATCGGCATGCTGCTGATGCAGGAGCCGCAACTGCTGCTGGTGGACGAGCCGGTGGCCGGCATGACCGACCAGGAGACCGAGCACACCGCCGCCTTGCTGCGCCGCATCGCCGGCAGCCGCAGCGTGGTGGTGGTGGAGCACGACCTCGAATTCGTCCGCGCGCTGGGCGAGAAGGTCACCGTGCTGTGCGAGGGATCGGTGCTGTCGGAGGGCAGCATCGACCACGTGCAGAACGACCCGCGCGTCATCGAAGTCTATCTGGGGCGCTGAACGATGCTGCGTGTCGAGAACATCGATCTCTTCTACGGCGCCAGCCGGGCGCTGCGCGGCGTTTCCCTCGGTGCCGATCCTGGCTCCATCACCTGCGTGCTGGGGCGCAACGGGGTCGGCAAGTCCTCGCTGATGCGCGCCATCGTCGGGCTGGAGCGAATCAAGGGTGGGCGGATCGTCTGGGAGGGGAAGGATGTCTCCGCCCTCTCCGCCGCCGACCGGGCGCGGGCCGGCATCGGCTATGTGCCACAGGGGCGGGAGATCTTCCCGTTCCTCACCGTGCGGGAGAACCTGGAAACCGCGCTGGCCGCCGCGCCGCGCGGCGCCAAGGTGCCGGACGACATCTTCGAGCTGTTCCCGATCCTGAAGCAGTTCCTGCGGCGACGGGGGGGCGATCTCTCGGGTGGGCAGCAACAGCAGCTCGCCATTGCCCGCGCGCTCACCGCCCGGCCCCGCCTGCTGATCCTGGACGAGCCGACCGAGGGCATCCAGCCCAATGTCATCAAGGACATCGCCCGCGTCATCAGCATGCTGGCGCGCAGCCGCAACATGGCGGTGGTGCTGGTGGAGCAATATTACGAGTTCGCCCGCGAGCTGGGGGACCAGCTCGCCATCATGGTGCGGGGGGAGGTGGCGCTCTCGGGCCTCTCCGGCTCGTTGGAGGAGGAGGCGGTGCGGCGGTTGCTGACGGTGTAAGTTCTTCTTTTTCTGAAGAAAAAGAAGCAAAAAGACTTTTCGAGTTTGGCGTCCGCTTCTCCACCAGCGCCACGCCAACTGACAAAAGTTTTTTGGTTCTTTTTTCCAAAAAAGAACCTCTCCCTTCTCCGGCTTCCCCCGCAACTGAAACATGCTATAGCAGTTGCCGTGCAAACCCTCCCGCTTTCCGCCGACGATCTGGCCTCGCTCGCCACCCGCGTCTATGTGCGGCTGCGCGACGCCATCGCCGAGGGGCGACTGGCGGCGGGAGAGCGCCTTTCCGAGCGCGGCCTGGCCGAGAGCTTCGGCGTCTCGCCTGCGCCGGTGCGGGACGCGCTGCACCGCTTGGAGGCGGAGGGGCTGGTCACCACCCTGCCGCGACGCGGCAGCTTCGTGGCCGATCTCGGGCCGCGGAAGCTGCGCCAGATGGGGCGGCTGCGCGCCGCGCTGGAGGGCGTCGCCGCCGGCTTCGCCGCCGAGCAGGCGACGCCTGACCAGGCCGCGGCCCTGCGCCGCCACCTGCACGCGGTGCGCGACGCCACGGAGGCCGGCGATCTCGCCGCCCTGGCCGCCGCGAACGATGCGCTGCACGCCGCCATCCTCGCCATCGCCGACCATGCCGTGCTGGCGCGCCACCTGGAGGCGCTGCGCGGCTACGACCATGTCACGCGCCGCCGCATCCTCGCGGCCGCGCCGGAGGAACCGCGCCGGGCCTTGCGCGAGCACGCCGGCATCGTCTCCGCCATAAGGCGGGGGGATGCCGCGCGCGCCGAGGCGCGGATGCGGGCGCACACGCTGCGCTCGCTCAGCCAGATCGTGGAGGACACCAAGCCATGACCACCCCCGTTTCCGACCGCGTGCGGAAGGCCCTCTCGGGCATCTCCGGCATCCTCGTCACGCCCTACGATGCCGAGGGCAATCCGGCGCCGGAGAAGCTGCGCCCGATCATCGCGCGCTGCGCCGCGGCGGGCGTCGATGGCCTCACCGTCAACGGCAACACCAGCGAGTTCTACAGCCTCTCCTTCGCCGAGGCGGAGCGGATGCAGGCCGAGGTGCCGGCGCTGGTCGAGGGGCGCGCGCTGGTCATCGCCGGCATCGGCCGCAGCGTGGTGGAGGCGGAGCGGCTGGCCCGCCGCGCGCCCAAGGACGGCGCCGACGCCATCATGATCCACCAGACGCCGGACCCCTTCGTCGCCCCGCGCGGCGTGGTGGAGTATGTGCGCCGCATGGCCGATGCCTCCGGTCTGCCGGTGGTGCTCTACCTCCGCAACGATGGCATCGGGCTGAAGTCCATCGAGGAACTCTGCCGCATCCCGGGCGTGGCCGGCGTGAAGTGGGCGACGCCGAACGTGATGACGCTGGCGCACGCCATGCGCATCGTGGGCGACCAGGTGAACTTCATCTGCGGCCTGGCCGAGCCCTGGGCGCCGCCGATGACGGCGCTCGGTGCGCGCGGCTTCACCTCCGGCCTGATCAACGTGGCGCCGGAGCGGTCCGTGACGATCCGCAATGCGCTGGCGCGGGGCGACTTCGCCACGGCCAATGCCGAGATCGCCGCCATTGCCGGCTTCGAGGCGCTGCGCTCCGAGGAGCAGAACGGGACCAATGTTTCCGTCGTCAAGGAAGCGCTGAATCTCACGGGGCACGATGTCGGCCCGGCGCGCCCGCCGGCCGCGTGGCCGCTGGCGCCGGAGTCCCACGCCCGCCTGCGCGCCCTGCTGACGGAATGGGGCGTGCTCAAGGCTGTCGCCGCGTAAACGGATGTGGGGGTCCGGGGGAACTCAGTTCCCCCGGCGGGGCGAGGGGCAGCGCCCCTCCCTTTTCTTGTCTTACATCGTCGCCCCGATCGGCCATGGCGCGAATTCCGCGCCGCCGAAATCGTAGTTCTCGCTCTTGGTCCGCTCGCCCGAGGCCACGCGCAGGATGAGCTGGAAGATGCGCTCGCCGCACTCCTCGACGCTCTCGCGCCCGGAGAGGATGGTGCCGCAGTTCACGTCCATATCCTCCTCCATCCGCTCATACATGGCCGAGTTGGTGGCGAGCTTGATGGAGGGTGCCGGCTTGCAGCCGAAGACGCTGCCGCGCCCGGTGGTGAAGCACACCATGTTGGCGCCGCCCGCCACCTGGCCGGTGGCGGCCACCGGGTCGTAGCCCGGCGTGTCCATGAAGACGAAGCCCTTCTCCGTCACCGGCTCCGCATAGTCATAGACGGCGGTGAGGTTGCTGGTGCCGGCCTTGGCCATGGCGCCGAGCGACTTCTCCAGGATGGTGGTCAGCCCCCCCGCCTTGTTGCCGGGGGAGGGGTTGCTGTTCAGCTCCGCCTGGCCGCGCGCCGCGTAGTCCTCCCACCAGCGCATCAGCCCCACCAGCTTCTCGCCCACCTCGCGCGAGGTGGCGCGGCGGGTCAGCAGGTGCTCGGCGCCGTAGGTCTCGGGCGTCTCGGAGAGGATGACGGTGCCGCCGTGCCGCACCAGCAGGTCCGAGGCATGGCCCAGCGCCGGGTTGGCGGTGATGCCGGAATAGCCGTCCGAGCCGCCGCATTGCAGGGCGATGGTGAGGTGGCTGGCCGGCACCTCCTGGCGGTGCACCTGGTTGGCCTCGGCCAGCACCTCGCGCACGAAGGCGATGCCGGCCTCCACGGTCTTGCGGGTGCCGCCCATGGACTGGATGTCCATGTTGCGGAGCCGCCCGGCCAAGTTCTGCTCCTCCAGCAGCCCCGAGATCTGGTTGACCTCGCAGCCGAGGCCGATGGCGATGACGTGGCTGAAGTTCACGTGCCGCGCATAGCCCGCGAGCGTGCGGCGCAGGATGCGCAAGCCCTCATTGTCGCCCATGCCGCAGCCGGTCTTGTGGGTGAGCGCCACCACGCCGTCCACGTTGGGGAACTCGGCCAGCGGGTCGCTGCCGGTGAAGGGGTTGCGCTTGAAGGCGTCGGCGATCAGCGAGGCGACATGGGCCGAGCAGTTCACGCTGGTGACGATGCCGATGTAGTTGCGCGTTGCCACCCGCCCGTCGGGGCGGAGGATGCCCATGAAGCGGGCGGGCTCGGGCACGTAGAGGGTGGGCTTCGCATCCACGCCCCAGGCATAGTCCTTGTCGAACTCGCCCATGCCGCAGTTCTGGGTGTGCACCCACTCGCCGGGCGCGATGGGCTGGGTGGCAAAGCCGATGATCTGCCCGTAGCGCTTCACCGCCTCGCCCGGGGCGTGCGGGCGCAGCGCCACCTTGTGCCCGGGCGGGATGCGCGCGCGGGTGACGACGTTCGGCCCCACCGGGGTCCCCTCCGGCGCGGCGCGGCGGGCGATCAGCACGCTGTCCTCGGGGTGCAGGCGGATGAAGGGCGTGTCGGCCACGGTGTCCATGTGCGTTTTCCTCCAGGGGGAGGACAGTCTAGCGCAGACGACAGGCTTGCGAAGCTTTTGTGCCGCAAGGCATAATGTCATCATACAACAAAGCCGGAGCGCCTGGAGGCGCCCGATGGGGGATGGAATGATCCGTGGCTTCCTGGCGGCCGCCACCATGGCCGCCTGCGCGCTGTTCGGCGGCACCGCCGAGGCGCAGCAGCGCCTGCGCTGGGCGCATGTCTACGAGACGGGCGAGGCCTACCACACCGAGGCGCTGTGGGCCGCCCAGCAGATCAAGGAGCGGACGCAGAACCGCTGGAACATCGAGGTGTTCGCGGCCAGCGCGCTGGGCAACGAGCCCACCATCAACCAGGGCCTCTCGCTCGGCACGGTGGACATCATCTACACCGGCGTGGCCTTCGCCGGTGCCACCTACAAGCCCATTGCCATCAGCAACGCGCCCTACATCTTCCGCGATTACGGCCATTTCGCCGCCTACCGGCAGAGCGAGCTGCTGCGCGACCTGATGGCGGGCTACGACAAGCAGACCGGCCACCGCTCCGTGGCGCTCACCTACTACGGCGCCCGCCACCTGACGGCCAACCGCGCCATCACGAAGCCCGAGGATGCGCGGGGCATGAAGCTGCGCGTGCCGCAGGCGCCGCTGTTCCTGATGTTCACCCGCTCGATCGGCGCCAACGCCACGCCGATCGCCTTCGCCGAGGTGTATCTCGCCCTGCAGCAGGGCACGGTGGACGGGCAGGAGAACCCGCTGCCCACCATCCAGGCCAAGAAGTTCTACGAGGTGCAGAGCCACATCATGCTCTCCGGCCACATCACCGAGAGCATCCTGACCATCGTCGGCCGCGCCACCTGGAACCGGCTGAACGAGGCGGACCGCAAGGTGTTCGAGGAGGTGCTGCGCGAGGCGGCGACGCGCGCCAGCAAGCAGATCCGCGACGCCGAGCTGAGCCTGCCGGACTGGTTCCGCCAGCAGGGCAAGACCGTGCTGGAGCCGGACCGTGCCGCCTTCCGCGCCGCCGCCATGCCGCTGCACAACGACCAGGCCGCGGGCGCGGGCTGGACGAAGGAGCAGTATGACCGGCTGCAGGCCATCGCCTCGGCCACCAACTGAGAGGAGGGCCGGGGAGCGGGACTCCTCCCCGGCCTTCGCTGCCCTCAGGCGCCCGGCGCGTACTTGATGGCGCAGCCGTAGTTGCGCGTCACCGCCCGCTCCACCGGCCGGCCGTCGGCGACGGCCAGCATGGCGTTCCGCGCCAGCGGCTCGGCCTTCGGCACGTCCTCGGCGCGGTTGGAGGCGATGCTGTCGATGCCGCCCATGTAGCGCAGCAGCCCCTCGCCATCGATGACGTACATGTGGGGCGTGGTGGTGGCGCCATAGGCGCGGGCCATGCGGCTCTCGGGGTCGAGCAGCACGGCGGCGGGGGCGGCGCCGCGCTCCGTGGTCAGCCTCCGCGCGCCGGCGCCATCCACATGCCCCTGCTCGCCGGGCGGGGAGGAGATGACGGACAGCCAGACCAGCCCACGCTCGGCGGCCTGCTTCTGCAGGGCCTGCATGTTGTTGCTGCCATAGTGCTTCCGCACGAAGGGGCAGTCATGGTTGGTCCATTCCAGCACTACCACCTTGCCGCGGAAGTCGGCGAGGCGGCGCATCGTGCCGTCCTGGTCGGGGGCAGCAAAGTCGGGGGCGGGGGCGCCGATGACAGGCGCGGCCTGCGCCAGCCGGGGCAGGGCCGGCATCAGCACGGCGCCGAGCGGGATGGCGAGGGTGGCGCGGCGGGACAGGAACTTGGCCATGGTCGGTCACTCCATCGTCGAGAGGGGGCGTCGGGAGCCCGGTCAGCCCGGAGGCAGCGCCTCCAGCACCAGGGATTCGGTGAGGATCTGCGGCAGCAGCGCGGGCTCGCCGCCGCCGGGCGGGTAGACGAGGTAGAGCGGCACGCCCTCCCGCCCGAAGCGGCGCAGCACGGCGGCGATGGCGGGGCCGCCATCGGTCCAATCGCCCTTGAGGTAGGCGACGCCGCGCCGGGCGAAGGCGTCGCGCACCGCCTCCGAGTGCAGGGCGACGCGCTCGTTCACCTTGCAGGTGATGCACCAGGCGGCGGTCATGTTGACGAAGACGGGGCGGCCCTCGGCGGCGCGGAAATCGGCGGCCAGGGCGGGGTCGGGGCGCGGCGCGGCCTCCACCGGCAGGTCGAGGCGGAACACGCCCTCCTCCGGGATGCACACCTTCTCGCAGACCAGCCAGCTCGCCTGCGCCTCGATGGTGAAGACATCGCCCGGCCGCAGCGTGGCGGGCGGCGTCACCGTCAGCGGCAGCAGCACCGCGTTCTCGTAGCCGTAGTTCACCAGCGGGCCGAAGGGGATGCGCTCCGGCGCCGGCCATTCGAAGCCGGTGGCGCTGGCGCCCTCGGGCAGGGTGAAGGCGATCTCGGGCGGCGTGCCGGCATCGCCCGGATTGCGCCAGTAGGTGTGCCAGCCCGGCGCCAGCACCTGCCTCAGCCCGAGGCGGAAGGGCTGGCCCGGCGCCACCGCGTCCAGCGAGGAGGCCAGGGTCATGCGCGCGCGCTCGGAGCGCGTGGGCGTGCTCTCCAGCGCCCGGGCCTCCGGCGCCAGGGCGGGCAGGGCCAGGGAGAGCAGGGCCAGCAACGGGGGCAGGGCGCGCAACATGAAGGGAATGAAACCTTTTCGCGGTGCCGAAGGAAAGGGCGTCGCGGTAACGAAACGTGTCGCGCCGCGCCGCTCAGCCCTCGCGCGGCTGCATATAGGCCTCCACCTCCGCCCCTGTCAGGGCGCCAGCCGCGAAGCCGAAGCTGCCCTGGTCGCGGATCTCCACCGCCGCGCGGTGCAGCGCGCCGAGCGCCGCGCGGGCCAGCGCGCCGCCGAGGCTGATGCGCCGCACCCCCGCCGCGGCCAGCTCCGCCACGGTGAAGGGGCGGCCCACCAGCCCCATCACCACATTCACCGGGAAGCCCTCCAGCGCCTCGCAGACGGCGCGGATCTGCGACAGCTCGCGCAGGCCGGGGGCATAGAGCACCTCCGCCCCGGCGGCGGCGAAGGCCTGCAACCGGGCTATGGTGTCGTCCAGATCCGGGCGGCCATGCAGGAAGTTCTCCGCCCGCGCCGTCAGCACGAAGGGCAGGGCGCGCGCCACCTCGGCGGCGGCGGCGATGCGCTCGACGGCGTGGCGGAATTCATAGACCGGATTCGCTAGGTCGCCGGTGGCGTCCTCGATCGAGCCGCCCGCGAGCCCGGCCTCCGCCGCCGCCCGCAGGGTGCGGGCGCAATCGTCCGGGGCGTGGCCGAAGCCGTTCTCCAGGTCGGCCGAGACCGGCAGGGTGGTGGCCGCGACGATGGCGCGGGCATTGGCCAGCGTTTCCGCCAGCCCCGCCGCGCCATCCCGCCGGCCGAGGGAGAAGGCCAGGCCGGCGCTGGTGGTCGCCAGGGCCGGGAAGCCGAGGCCGGCCAGCAGCCGGGCGCTGCCGGCATCCCACGGGTTGGGCATGACGAAGGCGCCGGGCTGCGCGTGCAGCGCGCGGAAGCGGGCGACCTTGTCCTCGCGGGTCGGGTGCATGGGGTCGTTCCTCCGGTGGAGCGGTTATTGTTCTGGTAATGTTCTATCGGCGTCAAGCGGGGAAAGCTGGAGTCTCCGTCGGTATCCAGGGCAAGGCCCCAACTGGCCGCCACCCGCCGCCTTGCGCTACAGGCAGGGCATGGATGCCCTGCCCGAGCTGCCCGTCTCCGAAGCCCTGCCGCGTTTGCTGGACGCGCTGCGCGCGGGCCCTAACGCCGTGCTGGTGGCCCCCCCCGGCGCCGGCAAGACCACGCTGGTGCCCCTGGCGCTCCGCCACGAGCCCTGGGCGAACGGACAGAAGATCGTGGTGCTGGAGCCGCGCCGCGTCGCCGCCCGCGCCGCCGCACGCCGCATGGCGGAGCTGCTGGGCGAGCCGCTGGGGCAGACGGTGGGCCTCGCCACGCGGCTGGAGCGCGCCGTCTCCGCCGCCACACGCATCGAGGTGGTGACGGAGGGGCTGCTGGTGCGCCGGCTGCAGACCGATCCCGGGCTGGAGGGCACGGCGGCGGTGCTGTTCGACGAGGCGCATGAGCGCAACCTCGACACCGACCTGGCGCTGGCCCTCTGCCTCGACCTGCAGCGCGGGCTGCGGCCGGAGCTGCGGCTGCTGGCCATGTCCGCCACCATCGAGGCCGAGGGGTTTTCCCGGCTGCTCGGCGGCGCGCCGGTCATCGAGAGCCTAGGGCGGGCCTACCCCGTGGTGGTGCATCACCGCCCGCGCGACCTGAAGGAGCCGCGCGACCTGCCCGAGGCGATGGCCGCCGCCATCCGCGCCGCCCTGGTGGAGCATCCGGGCGACGTGCTGGCCTTCCTGCCCGGCTGGGGCGAGATCCGCCGCACCGCCGAGCGGCTGGGCGGCGTGAAGGCCGAGGTGCTGCCGCTGCACGGCGAGTTGCCCCCCGCCGAGCAGGACCGCGCCCTCAACCCCTCGCCGAACCGCAAGGTGGTGCTGGCCACCTCCATCGCCGAGACCTCGCTGACCGTGCCGGGGGTGCGGATCGTGGTGGATGGGGGCTTCCGCCGGGCGCCGCGCCTCGACCCGGCCACCGGCCTGGCGCGGCTGGCCACGCTGCGCATCTCCCGCGCCGCCGCTGAGCAGCGCGCGGGCCGCGCGGGGCGCACCGAGCCGGGCGTCGCCATCCGCCTCTGGACGGAGGCGCTGCACCGCGGCCTGCCGCAATCCGACCGGCCGGAGATCCTGGAGAGCGAGCTCTCCGGCCTGGCGCTGGACTGCGCCGCCTGGGGCAGCGATCCGGCGGAGATGGCCTTCCTCGACCCGCCGCCGGCTGGCATGCTCGCCGCCGCCCGCGCCCTGCTGCGCGACCTCGATGCGCTGGACGGGCAGGGGCGCATCACCGCCATGGGCCGGCGCATGGCCCGTCTCGGCACCCACCCCCGCCTTGCCCGCATGATGGCCGAGGCGGCGGACGAGGCGGAGGCGGCGCTGGCCGCCGAGCTCGCCGCCCTGCTGGAGGAGCGCGACCCGATCCGCGGCCGCGAGGCGCCCTCCGACATCCAGCTGCGGCTCGACCTGCTGCACGGCGCCGACGACCCGAACGCCGACCGCGCCGCGCTGGGCCGCATCCGCCGCACGATCACGCTGCACCGGCGGCGCCTCGGCGTGCGGGGTGGCACGGAGGCGGCGGGCGATGCCGGGCTGCTGCTGGCCGCTGGCTTCCCCGACCGAATCGCGGCGAAGCGTGGCAGCATGGATGGCGCCTTCCGCCTCGCCTCGGGACAGGGCGCCCGCCTGCCGGCGACCGACCGGCTGGGCAAGGCGCCGCTGCTGGCGGTGGCCGACCTGGAGCTGGCCGGCACCGAGGCGCGCATCCGCATGGCCGCGCCGCTGACCCGCGAGGCCCTGGAGCAGAAATTCCCGGAGCGGCTGGTGCGGGAGGAGGGCGCCGCCTTCGACGCCCGCGCCGGCGCGGTGGTGGCGCGGCGCCGCCTGCGCCTCGGCCCGCTGGTGCTGGAGGAGAGCACCCTGCCGCATGCCGACCCGGCGGCGCTGGCCGCGGCGCTGGCCGAGGCCGCCGCCGCCCGCGCCTTCCGCGACCTCGACTGGACCGAGGCCGCCCGCCAGACCCGCGCCCGCATCGGCCTGATGCACGGGCTGGAGCCGGCGGAGTGGCCGGATGTCTCGGATGCCGCGCTCGCCGCCACGGCAGGCGAATGGCTCGCCCCCTGGCTCTCCGGCCTGACGCGGCTGACCCAGCTCAAGGCGCTGGACGCGGTGGCGATGCTGCGCGCCCTGCTGCCGCATGCCCGGCAAAAGGCGCTGGATGCCGCGCTGCCGCCGCGCCTCGCCTTGCCGAATGGCCGCGCCGCCCCCATCGACTATACGGGAGAGGTGCCGCGGCTGGAGGCGCGGGCGCAATGGCTGTTCGGTCTGTCCACATTGCCGCCGCTGGCCGGCGGGCGAATCCCGTTGCAGGTGGCGCTGCTCTCGCCCGCCGGGCGCCCGGTCGCCGTCACGGCCGACCTGCCGGGCTTCTGGCGCGG
>NZ_JCACVY010000112.1:0-14792 GCF_058833935.1 Roseomonas sp. TS2
GGCCGCCGCGGGCTGCTGCGTGCGTGCATGAAGGGCGCCGCCCTGGCAGGGGTGGGGACAGGGGCGTGGGCCGCGCCCGGCGCCCCGCGCGCCAGGGCCGCCGCAGCCTCCGGCTGGCCCGCCCGCCCGGTGCGGCTGATCCTCCCCGACGCACCGGGCAGCGGCAACGACACGGTGGCCCGGCTGGTGGCGCCCGCCCTGGAGGCCGCGCTGGGGCAGCCCTTCGTCATCGAGAACCGCGGCGGCGCGGGCGGGCGCATCGGCGTCGAGGCCGCCCACAACGCGGCGCCGGACGGCTACAGCTTCCTGCTCGGCAATGCCGGCTCCAACGGCATCAACGCCGCCATCTACCGCGACCTGCCCTATGACCTCGCCACCGCCTTCGAGCCGGTCTCGCTGCTGGTGCAGGGCCCCAACGTGCTGGTGGTGAACCGCCGCCTGCTGGCGGCGCGCGACCTGCCGGCGCTGATCGCCGCCTTGCGGGCGCGGCCGGGGGCGCTGAACTACGCCTCCGGCGGCATCGGCTCCTCCGCGCACATGTCGATGGAGCTGTTCAAGGCGGAGGCCGGGCTCGACATCGTGCACGTGCCCTATCGCGGCACGCCGGCCATGGCGCAGTCCGTCATCGCCGGCGACACGGCGCTGATGTTCGCCAACCTGGTCAACGTCATGCCCTATATCCGCCGTGGCGAGCTCGCCGCGCTGGCCGTCACCTCCCTCGGCCGCAGCGCCGAGCTGCCCGAGGTGCCGCCGGTGGCCGACACCCTGCCCGGCTTCGAGACGCTGGCCTGGAACGGCATCCTCGCCCCGCGCGGCACCCCGGCGCCCATCCGCGAGCGGCTGCACGCCGCCCTGGCCGGGCTGCGCGACTCGGCCGAGTTGCGGGACCGCGTGCGGCTGCTCGGCGGCGAGCTGGTCGCCGGCCCGCCGCAGGCCTTCGGCCAGCGGATCGTCCACGACATCGCCCAGTGGAAGGCCCTGGCCGCCCGGGCCGGCATCCAGGCGGAGTGACACACCCCATGCGCATCACCGCCCTCGACTTCCTCGGCACCCAGGTCACGCCCAAGACCAACTGGTGCTTCCTGCTGGTGCGCACCGATGCCGGGCTGACCGGCCTCGGCGAGTGCACCCTCGCGAACCAGGAGGGCGCCCTGGCCGCCGAGGCCGCGCGGCTGGCCGCGCAGGTGGTGGGGGAGGAGGCCGCCGCGCGGAACCGGCTGTGCCAGGTGCTGCCGCACGCCCCCGGCGGGCTGGTGGCGCAGACGGTGCAGAGCGCCTTCGAGGCGGCGCTGTGGGACATCGCCGGGCAGGCGGCGGGCGTGCCGATCCATCACCTGCTGGGCGGCGCGCTGCGGCCGCGGGTGACGCTCTATGCCAACATCAACCGCGGCGCGCAGCCGCGCACGCCGGAGGGCTTCGCCGCCGCCGCGCGCCGTGCCGTGGCGCAGGGCTTCACCGCCGTGAAGCTGGCGCCCTTCGAGCCGATGGTCTGGCAGGATGCCGGCGGCGACACCGCCGCGCAGCGCGCCGCCTATGCCGGGGGGCTGGACCGCATCGCCGCCGTGCGGGAGGCGGTGGGCGGCGGGGCCGATGTCATGGTCGATGCCCATTGGCGCTTCTCGGCCGGCGGCGCCGCGGCGCTGATCCGCGACCTGGCGCCGCTCGATCTCTACTGGCTGGAATGCCCCGTCGCCGAGGGCAACCTGCCGGAGATCCGCCGCCTGCGCGGCCTGGCGAACGAGCGCGGCATGCGCCTGGCGGGGGCGGAGACGCTGAGCGGCCTCGCCGCCTACCGTCCGCTGATCGAGCAGGGCTGCTACGACGTGCTGATGCCCGACATCAAGCACGCCGGCGGGCATGAGGAGATCCGCCGCATCGCCGCGCTGGCGCTGACGGCCGGCCTCGAGGTCGCGCCGCACAACCCCACCGGGCCGGTCTGCCACGCGCATTCGCTGCATCTCTGCGCGACCCTGGCGAACTTCCTGCGCCTGGAGGTGCAGTTCGGCGAGACGGACCGCTTCTTCACCCTGGTCTCGGGCGGCGAGGCGCTGGCCTTCCAGGAGGGCGCGGCGCGGCTGCCCGACCGGCCCGGCCTCGGCATCGCGCTGCGGGAGGCGGAGGCGCGCGGCACCCCCTGGCAGGCGATGCCGCGCCCCTGGCTGGACCCGCGCCTCGGCTGATGCGGCTCAGTTCACGCGCAGGTCGTACTGCTTCACCAGCCTGCCGAAGCGCTCGTACTCGGCGTTGTGGTAGGCGGTGAAGTCGGCGCGGCGGCGCAGCAGGATCGGCATGTCCATCCGCCTGAAGCCCTCCACCACGGCGGGCGCCGCCACGGCCTGGGCGCAGGCCTCCTCGATCGGCTTCAGGATGGCATCCGGCGTGCCTGCGGGCGCGTAGAGGCCGGACCAGATGGTGAAGTTCAGGTCGAAGCCCAGCTCCCGCATGGTGGGCGTATCCGGGAATTCCTTCGCCCGCGCCGCGCTGAAGACGGCGATGGGGTGCAGGTTGTACTGCCGCACCAGGTTGCCCTGGTCGGTGAACAGCGAGAGCTGCTTCCCCGCCATGGCCTGCATCACGTCGCCCGAGCCCCGGAAGGGGATGTGGTTCATCTCGATGCCCGCCAGCCGCTCCAGCGAGATCATGCTGATATGCGGCGTGCCGCCGGGGCCGGTGCTGGCATAGGCGAAGGCGCCCGGGTTCTCGCGGGCGCGGGCCACCACGTCCTGCAGCGTCCGCAGGCCCGAATCCTGCTGCGTCATCATCACCACATGCGCCGCCGAGATCTGGCACACGGGGATGAACTCCGCCTGCTGGAAGGGGGCGCCGCGGGTGTGCGGCGTCAGCACCAGCGAGCCGCCGGGCGCGAACAGGATGGTCTCGCCATCCGGGCGGGAGCGGGTGAGTTCCATGGCGCCCACCGTGCCGTTGGCGCCGGGCGAGTTCTTGATCACGACCTGACGGCCCAGGGCCTTGGCCATCTCGGGCTGCAGGATGCGGGCCATCAGGTCGGACGCGCCACCGGGCGGATAGCCGACGATCATGGTGACGGCGTTCTGGGCCATGGCGGATGAGGCGCTTGCCAGGAGGCAGGCAAGCGCCGCCGCGAGGGCAGCGTAACGCATCGGGCTTCTCTCCCATTCGGCTTTTTTTGTTTTACGCACGCAACGCAGGCAGCATAGGAAAGGCCGGCCGCGCCAGCCAGGGGCGTCGCGCCCCTTCCGGCGCTCCTGAAACCCGGCGCTCTTGAAAAATGCCGCCTGAAAGGCGAAAACCCGGATGCTCTGGCATCCGCCCGTTGAGCGTCTGCGGACGCCATCGCGGAGGGTGGCCTTGCGGGACGATGCGGGTCCGCCACATCGTCAGGAGAATGCCGGGTTAGCACAGCGGTAGTGCAGCGGTTTTGTAAACCGAAGGTCGGGGGTTCGATCCCCTCACCCGGCAAATGCCCCCGCCCTCTTCCCCATTGTTTTCCCACGATGCCGCGATCGGCGGGCCCTGCGGGCTCCCGGCGGCGCGGCCGCCTTCCCATGTCAGGTGCCGCGGGTGGAAAGGGGATGCGATGAGGGCCGGCATGAGGATCTCCGCCTGGGGCGCCGCCCTGCTCTCCCTGGCGGCCTGCGCCGGCTGGGAGAAGCCCGGCGCCACCGGCGCCGAGAGGCAGGCCGCGCTGGGCCGGTGCGAGGCGGCCGGCCGCCAGATCCCCCCCGAGTGGCAGGATTACGTGGAACGCCCCGGCTACTGGGAGCCGTCGGTGACCGAGTGCGGCCGCGATGGCCGGCGCTGCTGGACCTCGCCGGGCGGCTTCCGCCCGCCCCAGTACCGGACGCGCGATGCCGCCGCGCCGCTGCGCGCCACGGTCATCGAGGCCTGCATGCGCGACCAGGGCTGGACGCGGAAGGAAGGGCTGTAGGGGATTTCCGGCCCGCCGGCATTCATCGGGCCGGAGCCTCCGCCCCGGGGCCGTTCCGGCCAGATTCCCCTCGCCGCGCGCCGGATCGTATGCTGTGCTGCCCTGCGACAAAGCGGGAGGCAGGCGATGCGGGCAGTGGCGGCGGAGGGCGGTGCATGGCCCTGATCGGCCACAATGGCGGCCCGCCGCTGGAGCCGGAGCCCGACCTTTCCTGGAATGCCTGGAACTGGCGCCGTGCCAGCCGCAAGGCCTGGAAGACGCCGCCGCGCGAGATCGCGCTGCGTCGCCTCGCCCGGGCCGAGGAGCTGGGGATGAGCTACCGCGAATACACGCTCGAGATCCTGGAGCGCGGCCGCCACCTCTGAGCGGCCTTCAGCCCGGCCCGTGCCCCTCTCCTGCTGGGTGCAGGCGGCGGCGGCGCTGGTGCCAGGCCAGCCAGGCGCGCAGCACCAGCCAGCAGCCCATGGCCCAGGCGGCGCCCAGGCACCAGCCGGCCAGCACGTCGGTCGGCCAGTGGACGCCGAGATAGACGCGGCTGCTGCCCACCAGCAGCGTCAGCCCGATGGCGATGCCGAGGATGTAGGCCTTGAGCCGCCTGTGGTGCGTCACCCCCGCCAGCAGCGTGCCGAGCGTCAGGTAGCAGGTGGCGGAGAGCATGGCGTGGCCGCTCGGGAAACTGGCCGTGTGCACCTCGACGAGATGCGCCACGAGGTCCGGCCGCGGCCGGTCGAAGCCCAGCTTCAGCAGGCTGTTCAGCGCCATGCCGCCGCCGAAGGAGACGGTCAGCAGCGTGGCGGAGAGCCATTTGCGCAGCATGACGATGTAGCCCAGCGCCACGGCGCCGATCAGCAGCAGCACGGCGTGGCTGCCAAGCGACGTGTAGTCGCGCATCATGATCTCCAGCCAGAACGGCCCGAGCGGGTCCGAGAGGTCGGCCGGGTTGCGCAGCGCCCGCAGCAGCGTCTCGTCGAAGGCGTGGGTGCCGCCTTCCAGCGCCTCGTCCATGATGGCGGCGAAGGCCAGCATGCCGCCCGCGCAGACCAGCAGGGCCGCCAGGGTGGCGAACTGCCCCCAGCTGAAGCGGCGGGAGAGAATGGTCAGGGTGTCGCGTAGCATCCGGGATTCCGCTTGCCGATAAGGCAGAGACGCGGCCATCTGGTGGGAGTTGCCACGCTTCCGCATCCCTCCGCTCCCTGGCGCGTTTCCCGCCGGATGTGCCAGCGCCAGGGCGCGGCCGGTTCTGCCAGGAGAAAGCCAGGGTGCAAAGCTGCGGAGCGAGCGTGATGCCGGCGACGGGGTACGGGGCCTGTGGGGTGGCGCATGGCTGAGCCGGACCGCCGCGCCCTGCTGATCGTCAACCGCAACGCCCGCAACGGCGGCGCCGCCATCGACTCGGCGCTGGCGGTGTTGCGCGATGCCGGCTGGTCGCTGGTGGAGCACCCCTGCAGCCCCGGCCAGACCGCCGCCGAGGTGATCCGCGCCCGCGCCGCCGAGGGCTTCGCGGCGGTGATCCTGGGCGGCGGCGACGGCACGCTGAACGGCGCCGCCCCGGCGCTGATGGAAACCGGCCTGCCCTTCGGCATCCTGCCGCTCGGCACCGCCAACGACCTGGCGCGCAGCCTGGACATCCCGTTCGACCCGGTGGAGGCGGCCCATGTCATCGCCGGCGGCGCGCTGCGGCCGATCGACCTGGGCGAGGTGAACGGCCGGCCCTTCTTCAACGTCGCCAGCATCGGCTTCAGCGCCACCCTGGCCAAGGGGCTGGGGCGGGAGGAGAAGAAGCGCTGGGGCAAGCTGGGCTACGCGCTGGCCGCCTTCCGCCTGCTGCGCCGTGTGCGCCGCTTCACCGCCTGGATCACCCATGACGGGGTGACGGAGCAGGTGAAGACCATCCAGATTTCGGTGGGGAACGGGCGGCACTATGGCGGCGGCATGACCGTGGAAAGCTCCGCCCGGCCGGATGACGGTAAGCTCGACGTCTACAGCCTGGAGCTGGACCACTGGTGGCGGCTGCTGGCGCTGCTGCCCTATCTGCGGCGCGGCACGCAGGGGCAATGGCACGACGTGCGGGCCTTCCCCACCACCGCCTGCGAGGTGCGCACCCGCCGCCCCATGCCGGTGAACACCGATGGCGAGCTGAACGCCATGACCCCCGCGCGCTTCCGGCTGCTGCCGAAGGCGGTGCGGGTCTATGTGCCTTCCTCCAACCCTTCCCATGGGATGCCTGCCTGATGGATTCGCTGCTCGCCCTGGCCGCCGACCCGGCCGCCTGGGTCGCCCTCGCCACGCTGATGGCGATGGAGGTTGTCCTCGGCATCGACAACCTGATCTTCATCTCCATCATCACCAACAAGCTGCCGGTGGAACAGCAGGCGCGGGCGCGGCGCATCGGCATCGGGCTGGCGCTGGTGCTGCGGCTGGCGCTGCTCGGCACGGTGGCCATCATCGTCCGGCTCACCGCCCCGGTGTTCGAGCTGTTCGGCCACGGCTTCTCCTGGCGCGACCTGATCCTCATCGCCGGTGGCCTGTTCCTGGTGTGGAAGGCCACCAAGGAGATCCACCACAATGTCGACCCGCCGGCGGAGGGCGACATGTTCGCAGGGAAGGCCACGCTCACCTTCTCCAGCGCCATCGCGCAGATCCTGGTGCTCGACCTGGTGTTCTCGATCGACAGCATCATCACCGCGGTCGGCATGACGCCGCACATCCCGATCATGGTCATCGCCGTGCTGACGGCGGTGACGGTGATGCTGCTGGCGGCCGACCCGCTGGCCAACTTCATCAAGGCCAACCCGACGGTGGTGATGCTGGCGCTGGGCTTCCTGCTGATGATCGGCATGACGCTGATCGCCGAGGGCTTCGGGGCGCATGTGCCGAAGGGCTATGTCTATGCCGCCATGGCCTTCTCGACGCTGGTGGAGGCGCTGAACATCGTCAGCCGGCGGGCGAAGCGCCGCGCCGGCTGAAGCCGGGGCGCGGCCGGGGAAACCCCCGGAAGATTACAGCGTTTTCATCTTCAGAAGGGCGGGCCGCCGGGCGAACCGGCGGCCCGCCCCGCTTCTGGAGGAGAATGCCGTGAGCCTGCCGATCGCCACCGAACGCCGCCTGCTGACCGCGACCGAGTTCGAGGCCGTCTCCCGCAGCCACTACCCGGATCTCTGCGGCCTGCCGAAGCCGGAGCTGATCGAGATGGCGCGCACCCTGCGCGAATTCCGCGACAAGGCGCGCGACGTCGGCCGTGGGCGGCGGCGGGAGATGCGCGGCAAGGCCGAGCCGCGCGGCGCCACCCCGGCGCGGGACGAGAGCGGCCTCTCGCTGAAGAAGCAGGTCTTCGCATCCGCGCTGAAGCGGGTGAACAAGGAGATCGGGCGGCATGACGCCGCCGCGCGCCGCCCGGCGCAGGGCGAGATCGCCCGCCGCGCGCTGGAGATGAAGCGGGCCAGCCGCGTGCGCCACCACCCCTCCTCCGGCCGCACCGCGCATCGCGGCATGAACCCGGTGGAGCATGACAGCCGGATGACGCAGGTGGACCCGCGCCAGGTGGGCAGCGTCTCCCAGGCCACCCGGGACAACCAGGCCCGCCGCGACGCCTGAACCGACAGAAATAAGGATGGGGGCGCGGGGGGAATTCCTTCCCCCGCCCTGGCTTCCTGTCAGACGCCCCTCTGCAACCCTCCATCCACCGCGATGGCCTGCCCCGTGACATAGGCCGAGACAGGCGAGGCGAGGAAGGCGACCATGGCCGCCACCTCCTCCGGCTCTGCCAGCCGCCCCATCGGGATGTCGGCCGCCACGCGCTCCAGCACCGTCGCTTCCGGGATGCCCTCATCCTTCGCCATGGTGGCGGCGCGGTTGCGCCAGAGCGGCGTCAGCGCCCGCCCGGGCGAGACGCTGTTCACGCCGATCCCCTCCGGCGCCAGCTCCAGCGAGAGGGTCTTGGCCAGCGCCAGCACGCCGGCCTTGTGGGTGTTGGAGACGACCTGCTGCGCCGTGGGCTGGCGCGCCGAGACGGCGCCGAGCAGCACCACCCGCCCGCAGGCGGCCCGGCGCAGCGCCGGCAGCAGGGCGCGCACCACCCGCACCGTGCCCAGGATGTTGAACTCGTAATTGGCCAGCCACTGTTCGTCGGTCAGCGCCTCGAAGCTGGAGCGGTGGCTGCCGCCGGCGGCGCAGACCAGCGCGTCGAGGTGCCGCCCCTCCCAGCGCGCGGCGAGAGCCGCCACCTGCGCCGGGTCGGCCTGGTCGCAGCGGGCGGTCTCCGGCCGGGTGCCGGTCTCGCGCGCCAGGGCCTCGGCGGCCCCGGCCAGCCGGGCCTCGTCGCGCCCGGCGATGGTGACGCGCGCGCCCTCGCGCAGCAGCAGCGCCGCGGTGGCGAGGCCGATGCCGGAGGAGCCGCCCACCACCAGCGCCTCCCGCCCGTTCAGTTGCAGGTCCATGCACGTTCCCTCGGCTGCGGCCTCATTCCGGCCGGGTGCCGGAGGCCTGGAGAATGGGGCGCCACTTCTCCGTCTCCTGCTTCAGGAAGCGCGCCAGCGCCTCCGGCGTGGAGGGGCGCGGCTCGGCGCCGTGGTGGGAGAGGGCGGAGACGAGCTGCGGGTCGGCCAGCGCCTCGCGCAGCGCGGCGCTGAGCCGCGCCGCCACCGGCTGCGGCAGCCCCTTGGGGCCCAGCATGGCGTACCAGTTGGCCACCTCGAAGCCCGGCACCGTCTCGGCCACGGCGGGCACGTCGGGCAGCAGCGGGCTGCGGCGCGCGGTGGGCACGGCCAGGGCGCGCAGCTTGCCGGCCTCGATCAGCGGCAGGGCGGTGGGGGCGGTGGCGAAGGAGAAGTCCATCTTGCCGCTCACCAGGTCGGTCATCGCCGGCCCGCCGCCGCGATAGGCGACATGGGTGGTGCGGATGCCGGCCAGGTGGTCGAGCAGCGCGCCGCCCAGATGCCCGGCGCCGCCGATGCCGGAGGAGGAATAGTTCAGCGCCTCCGGCTTCGCCTTCGCGGCGGCGATCAGCTCGGGCAGGGTCTTCCAGGGCCGGTCCACCGGCACCACCAGCACGTTCAGCACGTCGGCGAAGAGGCCGATGGGGGTGAGGTCGGCCTGCGGGTTGAAGCCGAGATCGGTGAACAGGCTGGGGTTGATGGCGAGGGCGGAGATGGTGCCCATCAGCAGGGTGTGGCCGTCCGGCGTGGCGTTGACGACGGCCTGGGTGGCCACGTTGCCGCTGCCGCCGGGCCGGTTCTCCACCACCACCGGATAGGTGGTGCCGAGCGCCGCCTGCAGGCGCGGCGCCAGCAGGCGGGTGGTGATGTCCGTGGCGCCGCCCGGCGCGAAGCCGACGATGACGCGGACCGGGCGGTCCGGATAGGCGGCTTGCGCGCGTGCCCCCCCGCCCGGCGCCGGCAGGGCCTGGGCGGACAGGGCAAGCGCGGCGCCCAGCAGGGTCCGGCGCTGCAGCATGGCGTTTCCTTCCTTCGCCGCGCCGGCCCTGCGGATTGGTCTTATGAATGCGGGCCGGTCGCGGAATGGCTCCCGGCGGACATGCTGCGGGGCGGCCCGCAAAGTGTCAACAGTCTGCCGGATGTCGACAAGCGGCGTGCGATGTGTTCCATGGCCGCATGGCCGCCACCGCATCCGCCCGCTCCGCCCCGGCCCCGAGCCCGGAGGCGCTGGACCGCATTGCCCGCCGCCGCGCCGAATCGCTGGCCGAGCTGGCGCATGCCGGAATCGAGCGGATGATCCTGGAGGGGCTGCTGGCGCCGGGAGCGCGGCTGAACGAGCAGGCGCTGGCGGCCCGGCTCGGCGTCTCGCGCGGGCCGCTGCGCGAGGCGCTGCGGGCGCTGGAGCGCGAGGGGCTGGTGCAGGGCGGCCCGGCGCAGCGCGGCATGAGCGTGCGCCGCCTGGACGCCGCCGAGGTGGCCGAGCTGTACGACACGCGCGCGCTGTTGCAGGGCTTCTGCTGCGCTCTGCTGGCGCGCCGCGCCACCGTGCCGCAGATGGCCGCGCTGCGCGCCCAGGTGGCGGCCATGGCGGCGGCGCTCTCGGCCGGCGACGCGGCGCGCTACTACGCGCTGAACCTCGCCTTCCACGACGCGATGCTGGAGGCGGCGGCGCACCGCCGCACCGCCGCCCTCTACCGCGCCATGCTGAAGGAGAGCCACCCGGTGCGCCGGCAGATGCTGGACGACGCGGAGAACCGCCGCGCCAGCAATGCCGAGCACGCGGCGATGCTGGACGCCATCGCCGGCGGCGACGCGGAGGCGGCGCGCCGCGCGGGGGAGGCGCATGTCCTGGCCGGCAAGCGCCGATGGCTGGCCGGGCTGGGCGGCGGGTGAGGCGCCGCCGCCCCGGCCTTCCGCCTCAGGCGGCCAGCAGCTCGTCCGCCGGGCCGAAGAACTCGTGGTGGATGCGCGCTGCCGGCACGCCCAGCGCCAGCAGCGCCGCCACGAAGACGCGCAGGAAGTCCCGCGGGCCGCAGAGGTAGTAATCCGCCTCCGCCAGCGGCGTGTTGGCGCGCAGCCAGTCCGGGGTGATGCGGCCGGCCACGTCGTAATCCTGGCCGGGGCGGTCCTCCGGCCGCGGGCATTCGTAGAAGGTGGTCACCTGCACCCGGCCGGCGGCGGCCAGGGCCCGCGCCTCGGCGCCCAGGGCGTGGGTGGCGCCCGAGAGCGTGCCGTGGACGAACTGCACCGGCGCCGCCGGGGCGCCGCCCGCCACGGCGTGCAGCATGCTCAGCAGCGGCGTCTGGCCGACGCCGCCGCTGAGCAGCACGACCGGCCGTGCCGGCGGCTCCGGCAGGAAGAACTCGCCGGCGGGGGCGGCGACCTTCAGCCGGGCGCCGGGCTGCACCGCGTCGTGCAGCCAGTTGGAGGCGACACCCCGCGGCTCGCGCTTGACGCTGATGCGGTAATACGCGCCGTCCGGGGCGGAGGAGATGCTGTAGTTCCGCTTCAGCGGCGGATGGCCCGGAATGTCGAGCCAGAAGGTGAGGTACTGGCCGGGCCTGTGCCGCAGCACCGGGCCGCCATCGGCCGGCACCAGGATGAAGGAGGTGATGACCTCGCTCTCCCGCAGCTTCTCCGCCACGGTGAAGTCGCGCCAGCCATTCCAGCCGCCGGGCGCCGCCGCGTGCTCGGCATAGATCTGCCCCTCGCGCCCGATCAGCAGGTCGGCCAGGAACCAGTAGGCCTCGCCCCAGGCGGCCAGGATCTCCGGCGTCGCGGCCTCGCCCAGCGTGTCCCGGATGGCGCCGAGCAGGGCGTCCGCCACGAAGGGGTAGTGCTCGGGCAGGATGTTCAGCCCGACATGCTTCTGCGCGATGCGCTCCACCGCGCCGGCGAGCACGCCGAGATTGTCGATGTTGCGCGCATAGGCCAGCACCGCGCCCGCCAGCGCCTTGGGCTGCGATCCGGTCTCGCCATGGTGGGACTGGTTGAACAGGTCGCGGATGGCGGCGTTCTCGAACAGGCGCTCATACATCCGGCGGGTGAGGGCGAGGCCGTGGACCTCCAGCGCGGGAACCGTGGCCTTCACGACCGAGATGGTCTGCGCGCTGAGCGGGCGGGGCATGGCGGTCTCCATAAGGTGTATTCTACATGCTCCTTATGCGGCCCTGGTAGAAAGATGTAAAGCTGCTACATCTTCCGGATGCGGCTCACGCTCTACACGGACTACGCCCTGCGGACCCTGATCTATCTCGGGCTGCGGCCCGAGCGGCGCGTCGCCATCCGGGAGATCGCGGTGGCGCACCGCATCTCGGAGAACCACCTGGTGAAGGTGGTGCACCATCTGGGCCGCGGCGGGTTCATCGAGACCACGCGCGGCAGGGGCGGCGGGCTGCGCCTGGCGCGCGCGCCCGAGGAGATCCGCATCGGCGCGGTGGTGCGCTTCACCGAGGAGGACATGGCGCTGGTCGCCTGCTTCCAGGACAGCGCCGAGGGCGCCGGCTGCCCGCTGACCAATGCCTGCCGGCTGCAATCGCTGTTGGGCGAGGCGCTGTCCGCCTTCCTGGCGGTGCTGGACGGCCAGACGCTGCGCGACCTGCTGGACGGGCCGAACCGCCCGGTAATGGCGGCGCGGCTCGGGATCGGGGCGCCGGAGGCGGCGCCCGCGCCCGCGCCCGCGCCCGCCGGCTGAGCGGGCGGGCGCGGCCTTAGCCGGTCTCCAGGATGCGCAGGCTGCCCATGGGCTGGGCAGGGGCCAGCAGGTCCACCGGGCGCCCGGCCAGCAGGTCGGCCAGCACCTTCAGCGGGCCGCCATGCGCCACCACCACGCAATCCTGCCGGAGCCCGGCATGGAAGCCGCGCAACCGCGCCACCAGCGCCGCGCCGCTCTCGCCGCCCGGGGGGGCGAAACCCCAGGGATCGGCCGCCCATTCGTCCAGCGCCGCGCGGGGCACGTCGTCCCAGGCCAGGCCTTCCCAGGCGCCGAAATCCAGCTCCAGCAGCCGCGCGTCCTCCACGATGGCGGCGCCACCGGCCAGCGCCCCGGCCAGGGCGCGGCAGCGCCGGGCGCAGGATCGGGCCACCGCCCGCTCCGCCGGGCACGGATATCACCAGATCGGAGCCCCGCCGCCCATGCCGGACCTGATGACCAACCCCCTGGAGGCCCTGCTCGCGCCCCTGCAGGCCGCCGCCCGCCGGCACGAGACGCCCTGCGGCGAGGGCCGCATGGTGTGGCACGAATGGGGGGAGGGGGCGCCGGGGGAGGCGCCGGTGGTGCTGCTGCATGGCGGCTCCGGCTCCTGGCGCCACTGGGCGCGCAACATCCCGGCCCTGGCCGCGCGCCACCGCGTCCTGGCCGCCGACCTGCCGGGGCTCGGCGAATCCGACATGCCGCCGCGGCCGGATTCGCCCGATGCCATCGCCGCCATCGTCGCCGCCGGGGTGGCGGCGCTGCTGGGCCCGGTGCGCTACCGGCTGGTGGGGTTCTCCTTCGGCGCCATGATCGGCGGGCATGTGGCGCGGCAGGCGCCGGAGCGGCTGGCGAGCTTCACGCTGGTGGGCGCCGGCGCCATGGGTCTGCGCCGCCGCCCGACGCCGATGCAGCCGGTGCGCAGCCTGCAAGGCCCGGCGCGTGAGGCGGCCAACCGCGCCAACTTGGCGGCGCTGATGCTGGCCCATCCGGAGCGGATCGAGGGCGCGGCCCTGGCCCTGCAGGACTGGCATGTGCGGCATGCCCGGCTGCGCAGCCGCCCCTTCGCCGGCACCACCGCGCTGCGCGATGCGCTGGAGGGCCTCGCCGTGCCGCTGGCCGGGATCTGGGGCGAGCTGGACAGCACCGCCACGCCTTGGCTGCAGGACCGGCTGGACCTGTTGCGCGCCCTGCAGCCCGGCGTGGCCCTGGCCGTGGTGCCCGATGCCGGCCACTGGGTGATGTGGGAAGCGCCGGAGGCGTTCGGGGCGGCGCTCGCCGGCACATGGGAACACGCGATGTCGTGAAGTGGCGGAGGCGTGTGAAACCGATGCGCAGGTTTCAAATTAAAGGCAAAGGAATGCCGCCGCGAGGTTCAACGCCATGTTTGTCGCCCCCTTCAAGCGTATGTCGACTCTGGATACCAGCCCCGCCGTGCGCCTCGGGACCCTCGAGGCGGAGCGGCAGGCGTCCCTGCTCCGCGTGCCGCGCGAGACCCTGCCGAAGCAGCCCGGCCAGCCGCTGCCGCCGAAGGCCGGCGGCGAGCCGGTTCGCCGCTGACGGCATCGCGGCCGGGGGCGGGTTCCTCCACCGGGCCGCTTCTCCGCCCATCCTGATTCCTGCCGCCCTGGCGAATCGTCGCCGGGGCGGTTTTCGGTTCCGGGTGTTTTCCGTTCTCGGTGTTTTCCGTTCTGGGGGATGCCGGGCGCCGGGCCTAGCGGGGCAGGGCGCCGGCCAGGTCCATGCTGCCTTCCAGCCGCGCCACCAGCGCGGCGAGCCGGGGCCGGGCTTCCTGCAGCAGGTATTCCGGGCTGACCAGGAAGGAAGGGGCGCCGCAATTCACCACCATCGGCGGCAGCCCGCCGCCGGGATGGAAGCCGAGGGCGATGGCGTTCACGTCCGGCTGCCAGTCGCCGAAGGAGCAGCAGCAGCCATAGTCGCGCTGCTCGGCCAGGGCCCGCTCCACCGTGGCGCGCAGCCGGGCCTCGTCCGGCGCGTGGATCTGCCGCAGCACCGCCTCGCGCTCGGCGGGGCTGCAGGCGGCCAGCCAGGCGCGGCCCATGGCGCTGTTCACCAGCGAGATGCGCGAGCCGGCCTCGAGGTTCACCGCGATCGCCGCGTCGCCCCGCGCCAGCTCCAGATAGACCACCCCCAGCCGGTCCCGCGTGCCGAGCGCCACCACGCTGTGCGTCTCGGTGGCGAGCTGCTGCAGCAGGGGGCGCGCCACGCGGCGGATGTCGAGCCCGCCCAGCATGGCGCTGCCCAGCGCCAGCACCGCCGTGCCCAGCCGGTAGCGCCCCAGCTCCGGCACGTAGTGCAGGTAGCCGAGCTGGGTGAGGGTGTGGGTCAGGCGTGAGACGGTGGAGCGCGGCAAGCCGCAGCGCGCCGCGATCTCCTGGTTGCCGAGCAGCGACTCGCCCCGGCGGAAGCAGCCCAGCACCTCCAGCCCGCGCGCCAACGCGGTGACGAAGTCCCGGTCCTGCCCGGCGGGGCTGTCCGGCTGGTCGGGTGTGGGGGCGGCACGGCGGCGGGGCATGGGCATCCTGTCGGGAATGGCGACGCCACGCTTGACGCGCGCGGCGCTTTGCGCGACCCAATAGCACAAACATGCGGAATTCAATTCCGCAATGCAGAATTAAGCGCGCCGCATCCCAGGGAGAAGACGCCGATGACCGGTCCCGTGACCTATCAGGTGGAAGACGGCATCGCCGTCATCATGGTGGAGAACCCGCCGGTGAACGCCCTCTCCGCCGCCGTG
>NZ_JCACVY010000113.1:0-14575 GCF_058833935.1 Roseomonas sp. TS2
TCAGCAGCCAGATCGCCGAGATGCAGGCCGCCACCAGCCGCGCGGTGGAGGCGATCCGCGGCATCGGCAGCACGGTGGAACGGACCAACGGCATCGCCACCGCCATTGCCGCCGCGGTGGAGGAGCAGGGGGCGGCGACGCAGGAGATCGCGCGTGCCGCCGCGCAGGTGGCGGAGGCCACCGGCACCGTCAGCTCCCGCATCGGGAGCGTGCGGATGGCGGCGGCGGAGACCGGCGGCTCGGCCGGGCATGTGCTGGAGGCGGCGCGCGAGCTGTCCGGCCAGGCCAGCGCCCTGCGCAGCCGCTCCGACAGCTTCCTGCAGGCGGTGCGGGCCTGAGCGGGGCGGGGCGCGCGCGGGGAGGCGGGTGCAAAACAGTTGCGCCGCCCCGCGCGCCGGCGCTAAGCCAGCCCGCTTTTTCGCCCGCGAACGATTGCAGGGCACCGATTTCAGGGGGATGGACACCATGGGCTACCGGGTCGCGGTCGTCGGCGCCACCGGCAATGTGGGGCGCGAGATCCTCAAGACCCTCGCGGAGCGGGACTTCCCCGTCAGCGAGGTCATCGCCCTCGCCTCGGGCCGCTCGGCGGGCCAGGAGGTGTCCTTCGGCGAGAAGGGCGTGCTGAAGGTGCAGAACCTGGAGAAGTTCGACTTCGCCGGCACCGATATCGCCCTGTTCTCGCCCGGCGCCTCGGTCTCCGCCATCCATGCGCCGCGCGCGGCGGCGGCGGGCTGCGTGGTGATCGACAACACCAGCCAGTTCCGCATGGACCACGACGTGCCGCTGGTGGTGCCGGAGGTGAACCCGCAGGCGCTGAAGGGCTTCCGCCGGCGCAACATCATCGCCAATCCCAACTGCTCCACCATCCAGATGGTGGTGGCGCTGAAGCCGCTGCACGAGATCGCCACGGTGCGGCGCGTGGTCGTCGCCACCTACCAGTCGGTCTCCGGCGCGGGGAAGGAGGCGATGGACGAGCTGTTCACCCAGACCCGCGGCGTCTTCGTCAACGACGCGGCCACGCCCGAGGTGTTCACCAAGCCCATCGCCTTCAACTGCATCCCGCACATCGACAAGTTCATGGATGACGGGGCCACCAAGGAGGAGTGGAAGATGGCGGTCGAGACCCGCAAGATCCTCGACCCCGACATCCAGGTGGTGGCCACCTGCGTGCGCGTGCCGGCCTTCATCGGCCATGGCGAGGCGGTGCATGTGGAGTTCGAGCGGCCGATCACGGTAAACCAGGCCTGGGCGGCGCTGCGCGAGGCGCCGGGCATCACCGTGCTCGACCACCGCGAGGATGGCGGCTACGCCACCCAGGTGGAGATCGCGGGCGAGGACCCGGTCTTCGTCTCCCGCCTGCGCGCCGACCCCACCGTGCCGAACGGCCTCGCCTTCTGGTGCGTGGCCGACAATCTGCGAAAGGGCGCGGCGCTGAACGCCGTGCAGATCGCCGAGGAGCTGGTGCGCCAGGGCCTGCTGGAGAAGCAGGCGGCCTGAGGCGCCGCCCCCGCCGGGCGCATCACGCGAAAGTATGGGATTGCGGCGGCACGGCCACGTTGCCGCCGCATCTTTGTCCGGCATCCGGGCGGAACCTCCAGGTGTTGTTCAAGCCAGGAGGATTCATCATGCGGAAGACCCTGATGCGCGTCGGGCTGGCGGCCGGGCTGGTGCTCGGTCTGGCGGCCTGCACCGACCCCTACAGCCCGGGCCAGCGCGCCCTGGGCGCTGGCGCGCTGGGCGCCGGCGCCGGCGCGGGCATCGGCTCGCTGAGCGGCAATGCCGGCACCGGCGCGCTGATCGGGGGCGCCTTGGGGGCCGTGGGCGGCGCGGTGACCACGCCGGAGCGGCCGGTCGACCCCTATTACGACCGCCGCCCGCCCCGCGGCGGCTATTACGGCTACTGACCCTGCCGCGGCGGCTCCCCGCGGGAGCCGCCGGACCTTTTCCGCCCTTCCGCCACCCGCACCGGGCACCGAGTCGGACAAAGACGACCGTGGCTATCCGGCGTGGCTTGCCCAGCCCCGTCATGGCCGGGCATCGCGGATGAAAAGGCGAAAACGTTAACCCGCAATTTTACCGCACCGTGGCATGGGCGGGGTGGGCGCGTTGACGCTGCATGGCAGCGCACCATAAAAGGTTCCACCGCTTCCCCCCGGCCGCTTGCCCAGGCCGGGCCGGGAGCGTTTCAGAATAGGCGGAGCGGGATCGGTCCATGGCCAGTACGAAAGACGCGCGCGAGGCGACCATGGTGGGGCGCCGCACGGACGGGACGCCGGTGAGGCGCCCCCTGTCCCCGCACCTGCAGGTCTATGACATGATGCAGATCACCAGCGGCCTGTCGATCGCGAACCGCGCGACCGGCATCGCCTGGACGGTCGGCCTGCTCTTCCTGGTGTGGTGGCTGGTGGCGGCTGCGGCCGGCCCGCGGGCCTTCGCCACGGCGCAGTGGTTCTTCTCCTCCTTCCTCGGCATCCTCATCCTGTTCGGCATGACGGCCGTGGCGTGGTTCCACACCCTGGGCGGCGTGCGCCACCTGATGTGGGACGCCGGCTATGGCTACGACCTGCCGACCACCTACCGCACCGGCCGGGCCGTGCTGATCGGCACCGCGGTGCTGACGGTGCTGACCTGGTTCATCGTCATCATCGCCTGGGGCTGAGGAGCGGCACATGAGCGACACCCCGACCCGCGTTCCCCTGCAGTCGCCGCTCGGCCGCGTCCGTGGCCTCGGCTCCGCCAAGCAGGGCTCGCACCACTGGTGGATCCAGCGCGTCAGCTCGATGGCGCTGCTGCCGCTGATGCTGTGGTTCATCCTCTCGGTCGCCACCATGGGCGGCAAGGAATACGCCGAGGTTGTGGCGTGGATCGCCCACCCGCTGAACGCCACGCTGCTGCTGCTGTCCATCGGCCTCGCCTTCCAGCACGCCGCCTCGGGCATGCAGGTGGTGATCGAGGACTACACGCGCAGCGAGATGGTGCGCATGGCGGTGATCCTGGCGGTGAAGGCCGCCTGCGCGCTGTTCGGCGTGCTGGCCGCCGTGGCCGTGCTGAAGATCGCGATCTGAACCAGCGGTGGGGGGTGGCAAGGCGCCACTCCCGCCCATCTTCACGCTGAGTGCTTTCTGGAAAGGCGGCGGCTCCCTGTGCCCGCTGCGCAAGTGACGGACGGATCGGGACGATGAACGCGATCACCATGCCCTCCTCGGGCGCCTACCGCGTGGTGGACCACACCTACGACGTCGTCGTCGTGGGCGCCGGTGGTGCCGGGCTGCGCGCCACCTTCGGGATGGGTGCGGCGGGGCTGAAAACCGCCTGCATCACCAAGGTCTTCCCGACCCGCAGCCACACCGTGGCGGCGCAGGGCGGAGTCGGCGCGGCCCTCGGCAACATGGGCGAGGATGACTGGCGCTGGCACATGTACGACACCGTCAAGGGGTCGGACTGGCTGGGCGACCAGGACGCCATCGAGTACATGTGCCGCGAGGCGGTGCCGGCCATCATCGAGCTGGAGCACTTCGGCGTGCCCTTCAGCCGCACCGAGGATGGCCGCATCTACCAGCGCCCCTTCGGCGGGCACATGCAGAACTACGGCAAGACCCCGGCCATGCGCGCCTGCGCCGCGGCCGACCGCACGGGCCATGCCATCCTGCACACGCTCTACCAGCAGTCGCTGAAGCACCAGTGCGAGTTCTTCATCGAGTATTTCGCGCTCGACCTGATCATGGAGGACGGCGCCTGCCGCGGCGTCATGGCCTGGAACCTGGAGGATGGCAGCCTCCACCGCTTCCGTGCCCAGACCGTGGTGCTGGCCACCGGCGGCTATGGCCGCGCCTACTTCTCCTGCACCTCCGCCCACACCTGCACGGGCGATGGCGGCGGCATGGTGCTGCGCGCCGGCCTGCCGCTGCAGGACAATGAGTTCGTCCAGTTCCACCCCACCGGCATCTACGGCTCGGGCTGCCTCGTCACCGAGGGTGCCCGCGGCGAGGGCGGCTACCTGACCAACTCCGAGGGCGAGCGTTTCATGGAGCGCTACGCGCCGACGGCGAAGGACCTCGCCTCGCGCGACGTCGTCAGCCGCGCCATGTCGATGGAGATCCGCGAGGGGCGGGGCGTCGGCCCGCACAAGGACCACATCCACCTGCATCTCGAGCATCTCGGCGCCGACCTGCTGCATGAGCGGCTGCCCGGCATCTCCGAGACGGCGAAGATCTTCGCCGGCGTGGACGTGACGAAGGAGCCGATCCCGATGCTCCCGACCGTCCACTACAACATGGGCGGCATCCCGACGAACATCCACTGCGAGGTGCTGGCGGCGACCGGCACCGACCAGGACCGGGTGGTGCCTGGCCTGATGGCGGTGGGCGAGGCGGCCTCCGTCTCGGTGCATGGCGCCAACCGCCTCGGCACCAACTCGCTGCTCGACCTCGTGGTGTTCGGCCGCGCCGCCGCGCTGCGCGCCGCCGAGACGATCAAGCCCGGTGCCACCCAGGCGCCGCTGCCGCCCAAGGCCGGCGAGGCCGCGCTGGACCGGCTGGACCGCGTCCGCCACGCCAAGGGCGGCACCTCGGTGGCCGATCTGCGCCTGCAGATGCAGCGCACCATGCAGACCCATGCCGCCGTCTTCCGCACCTCCGATCTGCTGAAGGAAGGCGTGGAGAAGATGGAGAAGGTGGCCGCCGGCTATTCGGACATCCGCATCGCCGACCGCAGCCTGATCTGGAACAGCGACCTGGTCGAGGCGCTGGAGCTGGACAACCTGATCGGCAACGCGCTGACCACCGTGGTCGGCGCCGAGGCGCGGCATGAGAGCCGTGGTGCCCATGCGCATGAGGATTATCCGGAGCGCGACGACGCGAACTGGATGAAGCACACCCTTGCCCGCATGGACGACAAGTACAAGATCAGCCTCGACTACCGTGACGTGAAGATGCGGACCCTCACCAACGAGGTCCAGGTCTTCCCGCCCAAGCCGCGCGTTTACTGAGGGAAGGAGCGGGACTCATGGCCACCTTCACGCTGCCCAAGAATTCCACCATCGGCACCGGCAAGACCTACAAGGCCGAGGCCGGCGCCAAGAACGTCAAGGCGTTCAAGATCTACCGGTTCGACCCCGACACGGGGGAGAACCCGCGCTACGACACCTACGAGATCGATCTCGACAAGTGCGGCCCCATGGTCCTGGACGCGCTGATCAAGATCAAGAATGAGGTGGACACCACGCTGACCTTCCGGCGCTCCTGCCGCGAGGGCATCTGCGGCTCCTGCTCGATGAACATCGACGGGATGAACACGCTGGCCTGCCTGAAGCCGATCGAGGATGTGAAGAAGGACGTGCGCATCACGCCGCTTCCGCACATGCCGGTGGTGAAGGACCTGGTGCCGGACCTGACGCATATCTACGCGCAGCTGCGCTCCATCGAGCCCTGGCTGAAGTCCGACACGCCGCCGCCGCCGGATGAGGAGCGCCGCCAGTCGAAGGACGAGCGCGCCAAGCTCGACGGGCTGTGGGAGTGCATCCTGTGCTTCTGCTGCTCCACGGCCTGCCCCTCCTACTGGTGGAATGGCGACCGCTATCTCGGCCCGGCCGTGCTGCTGCAGGCCTATCGCTGGATCGCGGATTCGCGCGACGACCACACGGGCGAGCGCCTCGACGACCTCGAGGACCCGTTCCGCCTGTATCGCTGCCACACCATCATGAACTGCGCCGCGACCTGCCCGAAGGGGCTGAACCCGGCCCAGGCCATCGGCAAGATCAAGCAGATGATGGTCGAGCGCCAGGGCTGACGCCCTTCACCGGAACTGTCCGGAACAAGACAAAGGCCCGGGGGAAGGAATTCCCCCGGGCCTTTTCGATTCCGATTCGCCCTCAGGACTGGGCCTGGAAATTCGGCCCGATCCCGGGCTCCGGCGCGTCCTGCAGGAGGGACTGCGCGGCTTTGTGATTGACCACCGTGGTCACCCGTCCCGGCTCGGTCGAGGCCACCGCCGAGATCGGCAGGTATTTGTGCTGACCATCCGTGGAATCGTTGCGCGTCAGCTTGATGAAGTCGCCCTCCAGATGGTCGACGGTGCCGAGATGGTTGCCACAGGAGCCGACGATTTCAGCCTGTTCCGTGATCGTGGACTTGTCGATCATTGGGCGTCGCTCCGTTCTGTTGTTTCGTCTGATTTGTAAACGCAGCCATGCAGGCAGGGGATGCGCCGCCGGAACATGACGCTGCTTTCATCACTTCACGAAATCTAAAAAACCCACCCTTTCCGTAGGTTGTGGAACGTTGTGAAAGTGCGGTTGCCGGTTTCGGCCACCCAGGCTATGCCGCATTGCGATGGATGGCCCCTTAAAGCCGGGCGGTGCCGCAAGCCCCCCGTCCCCCGCTGAAGGTCCTCTGCCGGCCTACCGTGCGAAGGTGGCGGCGGGGGAGCTCCGCGCCGACCCCGCCCAGGCGCTCGCCGCCGAGACGTTGCAGGATCTGTGGCGCCGCACCCGCGGCTACGAGCCGCGGCAGGAGCAGCCCACGGCCGAGGGCGGCGGCTTCATGAGCCGCTTCTTCCGCCGCAAGCCGGTGGAGGAGGCGCCGGGCAACGCGCCGCAGGGCCTCTACCTCGTGGGCGAGGTGGGGCGCGGCAAGTCCATGCTGATGGACCTGTTCTTCCTCTGCGCCGACGTGCCGCGGAAGAAGCGCATCCACTTCCACCAGTTCATGCAGCAGTCGCACCAGCGCATCCATGCCTGGAAGAAGCAGCATGGCGACGCGGCGGACCCGATCCCGCCGCTGGCCGACCAGATCCTCGCCGAGGCCTCGCTGCTCTGCTTCGACGAGTTCCAGGTGCACGACATCGCCGACGCGATGATCCTGGGACGGCTGTTCGAGGCGCTGTTCGCGCGCGGCACCGTCATCGTTGCCACCAGCAACACGGCGCCGGACGATCTGTTCAAGGGCCGCCCCGGGCGGGACGCCTTCCTGCCCTTCATCGCGCTGATCAACAGGAACGTGGCGGTGCTGCACCTGCAATCGGCGCAGGATTACCGGCGTGACCGCATCCAGGGCCTGCCGACCTGGCACGCGCCGGCCGATGGCCGGGCGGAGCGGGCGCTGGATGCCGCCTTCCGGGAGCTGACCGGCAAGCCGCATGGCGCCCCGGAGGTAATCTCGGTGCTCGGCCGGCGGGTCGAGATCCCGCAGGCGGCGGGCGGCGTGGCGCGGGCGGATTTCGATGCGCTCTGCGGCAAGCCGCTGGGGCCGGCCGACTACCTGGCCATCTCCACCCACTACCACACGCTGGTGCTGGACGGCGTGCCGCGGCTGGGGCCGGACAATTTCGACAAGGCCCGCCGCTTCATCACCCTCATCGACACGCTCTACGAGCACCGCTGCAAGCTGGTGGCCTCGGCCGCCGCCCTGCCGGACCAGCTCTACGAGCAGGGCGAGAACGCGGCGATGTTCCAGCGCACCGCGTCGCGCCTGATGGAAATGCAAAGCCACGACTATCTGGGCCTGCCGCACCTCACCTGAGGAGCGGGGCCGCCACCGGAAAGGAGTTGCCATGCGACTGATCCCGCTCTGCCTGCTCGGCCTCCTGGCCGCCTCCATCGCCCCCGGCATGATCTCTGGCGCGGAAGCCGCGCCGAATCGCGGCGAGGGGCGCACCGTCTCCGCCAAATCCGCCAAGGCGGGCAGCGTCCTCCGCACGGCAGCCCGGCCGGCCGCGCAGCCGCAGCGCAGCGCGGTCCGCCCGGCTGCCGCCAAGGGCACCCAGCTGCTGCGCCGCCCCGCCATGCAGCCGCAGCGCACCGCCGTGCGGCCGGCCGCCCGCCCGCCGGCCGGCGGCGCGCGCCTCACCTCCTGGCAGGCCGGCCTGCCGCTGGCCTCCGGCACCCAGCGCGAGTGCCCGGTGGGCACCCTGGCCACCCTGGCCCGCGGCCATGATGACGTGATCCGCTGCATGCCGCTTTGAGCGGCAATCCTCCGGCCCCTGGCGTTCCGATTGTCCTGAAACGGCACCAGCCCGCCTTGCCCATGCGGGTGGGGCGGAGTAGGTAGCCGCTGCAAGATTTCCCTGATCTCGCCCATCGACGAACGCCTCGGGAAGGAGCCTCCTATGGCCCGTAAGAAGATTGCGCTGGTCGGCGCCGGCAATATTGGCGGCACGCTCGCTCACCTGATCGGCCTCAAGGAACTGGGCGATGTCGTCCTGTTCGACGTGTTCGCCGGCGTGGCCGCCGGCAAGGCGCTGGACATCATGCAGTCCGGCCCGGTCGACGGGTTCGACAGCAAGATGGTCGGCGCCGCCGACTACGCCGCCATCGAGGGCGCCGACGTGGTGATCGTCACCGCCGGCTTCCCCCGCCTGCCGGGCATGACGCGCGACGACCTGCTGACCAAGAACGCCGAGGTCATCACCAAGGTCGCCGAGGGCATCAAGACCTATGCCCCGAACGCCTTCGTCATCTGCATCACCAACCCGCTCGACGTGATGGTGTGGGTGCTGCAGCAGAAGTCCGGCCTGCCGCCCGAGAAGGTCGTCGGCATGGCCGGCGTGCTGGATTCCGCGCGCTTCCGCCTGTTCCTGGCCGAGGAGTTCGGCGTCTCGGTCGAGGACGTGACGGCCTTCGTGCTGGGCGGCCATGGCGACACCATGGTGCCGCTGACCCGCTACTCCACCGTCGCCGGCATCCCGGTGCCGGACCTGGTGAAGATGGGCTGGACCACCCAGGACAAGATCGACGCCATCGTGACCCGCACCGCCAATGGCGGCGGCGAGATCGTCAAGCTGCTGGAGAAGGGCTCGGCCTTCTATGCCCCGGCGGCCTCGGCCATCGCCATGGCGGAGAGCTACCTGAAGGACAAGAAGCGCGTCCTGCCCTGCGCCGTGCTGCTGAACGGCGAGTACGGCATGAACGACTTCTATGTCGGCGTGCCCGTCGTCATCGGCGACAAGGGCGTGGAGAAGATCGTCGAGGTCCAGTTCACCGACGCCGAGAAGGCCGCCTTCGACAAATCCTGCGACGCGGTGAAGAAGCTCATCGCGGACTTCAAGAAGCTCGGCGTCTGAGCCTCCCGCGGCCGGGGCGGTCGCCCCGGCCGCTCCCCATCCGGCCGCGCCCCGGCCGTCCAGCCCAGCAAAGGGTGAGCGGATGAATATTCACGAATATCAGGGCAAAGAGCTGCTGCGCCGCTACGGCGTCGCGGTGCTCGACGGCCATGTGGCCTGGACCGCCGAGGAGGCGGCCGAGGCGGCAAGCAAGCTGCCCGGCCCCGTCTATGTGGTGAAGAGCCAGATCCATGCCGGCGGGCGTGGCGCCGGCCGCTTCGCCGAGGACCCGAACGGCAAGGGCGGCGTCCGCGTCGTCAAGTCGGTCGAGGATGTCCGCGCGGCGGCCGAGGCGATGATCGGCAAGACCCTCGTCACCAAGCAGACCGGCCCGGCCGGCAAGCTGGTGAGCCGTGTCTATGTCGAGGATGGCTGCGACATCAAGCGCGAGCTGTACCTCTCGCTGCTGGTGGACCGTGACACCTCCCGCATCGTCATCATGGCGTCCACCGAGGGCGGCATGGAGATCGAGGAGGTGGCCGAGCACCACCCCGAGAAGATCCTGAAGGCGGTCATCGACCCGGCCTCGGGCGTCTCCGGCTTCCACTGCCGCAAGCTGGCCTTCGGGCTGGGCCTCGAGGGCAAGCAGGTCGCCTCCTTCACCAAGTTCGTCACGGCCATGTACCAGGCCTTCGTCGAGCTGGACTGCGCCATCGTCGAGATCAACCCGCTGGTCGTCACCGGCGCGGGCGAGATCGTGGCGCTGGACGCCAAGGTGTCCTTCGACGACAACGCGCTGTTCCGCCACAAGGACCTCGAGTCCCTGCGCGACGACAGCGAGATGGACCCGAAGGAGCTGGACGCGGTCAAGAACGACCTGAACTATGTGGCGCTCGACGGCGAGATCGGCTGCATGGTGAACGGCGCGGGCCTGGCGATGTCCACCATGGACATCATCAAGCTCTACGGCTCCAGCCCGGCGAACTTCCTCGACGTCGGCGGCACGGCGACGGCCGAGCGCGTGACCGAGGCGTTCCGGATCATCACCTCCGACAGCAACGTCAAGGCGATCCTGGTCAACATCTTCGGCGGCATCGCCAAGTGCGACATGATCGCGACCGGCGTGGTGCAGGCGGCCAAGAACCTGACCCTTTCGGTGCCGCTGGTGGTGCGTCTGGAAGGCACCAATGTGGAGCTCGGCAAGAAGATCCTGGCCGAGAGCGGCCTGAAGATCATCCCGGCCGACAACCTGGCCGACGCCGCCGAGAAGGTGGTCGCCGCCGTGAAGGGAGCCAAGTAAGATGGCCATCCTCGTCGACGCGAACACCAAGGTGATGACCCAGGGCTTCACCGGGAGCCAGGGCACCTTCCACGCCGAGCAGGGCATCGCCTACGGCTCGAACTATGTGGGCGGCGTGACCCCGGGCAAGGGCGGCCAGACGCATCTCGGCCTGCCGGTGTTCAACACCGTGGCGGAATGCGTGGAGGCCACCGGCGCCAACGCCTCCGTCATCTATGTGCCGCCGCCGTTTGCCGCCGACTCCATCCTGGAGGCGATCGACGCCGAGGTGCCGCTCATCATCTGCATCACCGAGGGCATCCCGGTGCTGGACATGGTGAAGGTGAAGCGGGCGCTTTCCGGCTCCAGGTCCCGCCTGATCGGGCCGAACTGCCCGGGCGTGATCACGCCGGACGCCTGCAAGATCGGCATCATGCCGGGCCACATCCACAAGCGCGGCTCTGTCGGCATCGTGTCCCGCTCGGGCACGCTGACCTATGAGGCGGTGGCGCAGACCACGGCGGCCGGCCTCGGCCAGTCCACCTGCGTCGGCATCGGCGGCGACCCGGTGAAGGGCACCGACTTCACCGAGGTGCTGGAGATGTTCCTGGCCGACCCCGAGACGCAGTCGATCATCATGATCGGCGAGATCGGCGGCCAGTCGGAGATCCAGGCGGCCGAGTTCCTGGGGCGCGAGAACAAGCCGGGCTCCAAGAACTACAAGCCCGTGGTCGGCTTCATCGCCGGTGCGACCGCCCCTCCGGGCCGCCGCATGGGCCATGCCGGCGCCGTCATCTCCGGCGGCAAGGACACGGCCGAGGCCAAGATGAACGCCATGCGCGAGGCCGGCATCCATGTCGCCGAGAGCCCGGCGGCGCTGGGTTCGACCATGGTGAAGGCGCTGCGCGGCTGATGCCCGACCCGTCGTGGCAAGGCGAGCAAGGCCAACCGGGCGGGTCTGTCATGCAGGCCCGTCAGTGCTGGCTGCCATGCCGCGACTTTAACCTCTATGTTAATCAGCGCCGTCCCTATATCGGGGACGGCGCTGCGTTTTGTGACGCCCGGTAGTGAACGGATGCCGCCGCGCCCGACGAGGTGCGGGCGAGGAGGAGATGATGGCCGGTATCGATATCCTGGCAAGCGCGATGACGGGGGCGAACGCCACCTTCCTCGCCGACCTGTATGCGCGCTGGGTGGAGAATCCGGACAGCGTGGACGCCTCGTTCCAGGAGCTGTTCGCGGCGCTGAACGACGATGCGCGCGCCGTTCTGCACGACGCCACCGGCGCTTCCTGGTCGCCCCGCCCGCGCGGCGGCTTCGCGCCCGAGCCCGAGGCCCCGAAGGCCGACCCGAAGAAGGCCGCCAAGCCCGCCCCCGCCGTGGCGGCCGACCCCGCGGCCTCGCGCCAGCAGGTGCTGGATTCGATCCGCGTCCTGATGCTGATCCGCGCCTACCGCGTGCGCGGCCATCTGGAGGCGCAGCTCGACCCGCTCGGCCTGCAGCAGGCCAAGCCGCACCCGGAGCTGGACCCCAAGACCTACGGCTTCACCGACGCCGACATGGACCGGCCGATCTTCATCGACCGCGTTCTCGGCAAGGAGACGGCCTCGCTGCGCGAGATCGTGCAGATCCTGCGCGCGACCTATTGCGGGCCGATCGGCGTCGAGTTCATGCACATCCAGGACCCGGAGCAGAAATCCTGGATCCAGCAGCGCATCGAGGGCGCGCCCTGGACGCGCGCCTTCGACAATGACGGCCGCCGCGCCATCCTGCAGCAGCTGACCGAGGCCGAGGGCTTCGAGGCCTTCTGTGCCCGCAAGTATGTCGGCACCAAGCGCTTCGGGCTGGAGGGCGGCGAGGTCACCATCCCGGCGCTGCAGGCCATCATCGAGACCGCGGCGGGGCAGGGCGTCAACGAGATCGCCATCGGCATGCCGCATCGCGGCCGGCTGAACACGCTGGTCAATGTGGTGAAGAAGCCCTTCACCCAGGTCTTCTCCGAGTTCAAGGGCACGCCGGCGCACCCCGACGACGTGCAGGGCTCGGGCGACGTGAAGTACCACCTCGGCACCTCGACCGATGTCGAGATCAACGGCCGCCAGGTGCACCTCTCGCTGCAGCCCAACCCCTCGCATCTCGAGGCGGTGGACCCGGTGGTGGTGGGCAAGGTGCGCGCGCGCCAGGACATGGCGGGCGACACCCGCACCCGCCGCTCCGTCATGGGCATCCTGCTGCATGGCGACGCCGCCTTTGCCGGCCAGGGCCTGGTCTATGAGACGCTGGCGATGAGCCAGCTCATCGGCTACCGCACCGGCGGCACCGTGCATGTGGTGGTGAACAACCAGATCGGCTTCACCACCGTGCCGCTGCACGCCTATTCGGGCCTGTATTGCACGGATGTCGCCAAGTCGATCCAGGCGCCGATCCTGCACGTCAATGGCGACCAGCCGGAGGCGGTGGTGTTCTGCGCCCGCCTCGCCGCCGAGTACCGCATGCAGTTCGGCGCGGACATCGTGCTGGACATCGTCTGCTACCGCCGCCACGGCCACAACGAGACGGACGAGCCGGCCTTCACCCAGCCGACCATGTATGGCCGGATCAAGGAGATGAAGACGACCCGCACGAAGTACGCCGAGGCGCTCGCCGCCTCCGGCGCCGTGCCGGCCGAGGACGGCAAGGCGATGCTCGACGCCTTCTACGCCCGGCTGGAGGAGGCCTACCAGGCCGCCCAGACCTTCAAGCCGAACAAGGCGGACTGGCTGGAGGGCCACTGGGCCGGCCTCAAGGCCGCCGGCTCGGATGACGAGGACAAGGAGGACGGCACCGCCGTCGACCTCGCCACGCTGCGCGAGGTGGGCGGCGCCCTCTCCCGCGTGCCGGAGGGCTTCAACGCCAACTCCAAGATCGTCCGCCAGCTCGAGGCCAAGAAGAACGCCATCGAGACGGGCGAGGGGATCGACTGGGCGACCGGCGAGGCGCTGGCCTTCGGCACCCTGCTGCTGGAGGGCCACCGCGTCCGCCTCTCGGGCGAGGACGTGCAGCGCGGCACCTTCTCCCACCGCCATTGCGTGCTGATCGACCAGCAGAGCCAGGCGGAGTACATGCCGCTGAACAACATCCGCGACGGACAGGCGCGGATGGAGGCCTTCAACTCGCTGCTCTCCGAGATGGGCGTGCTGGGCTTCGACTACGGCTACACCCTGGCGGACCCGCAGACCCTGGTGCTGTGGGAGGCGCAGTTCGGCGACTTCGCCAATGGCGCGCAGGTCATCATCGACCAGTTCATCGCCAGCGCCGAGACCAAGTGGCTGCGCATGTCTGGCCTCGTGATGCTGCTGCCGCACGGCTATGAGGGGCAGGGGCCGGAGCACTCCTCCGCCCGCCTCGAGCGCTACCTGCAGCTCTGCGCCGAGCGCAACATGGCGGTGTGCAACTTCACCACGCCGGCCAACTACTTCCACGCCCTGCGCCGGCAGCTGAAGCGCAACTACCGCAAGCCGCTGGTGGTGATGACGCCGAAGTCCCTGCTGCGCCACAAGCTGGCGATCAGCAGCCTCTCGGAGTTCGCGCCCGGCTCCACCTTCCGCACCGTGATCCCGGAGGTAGACGCCATCGCCCCCGCCGAGCAGGTGAAGCGCGTCGTGCTCTGCACCGGCAAGGTCTATTACGACCTGCTGCAGGAGCGCCGCGACAAGGGCGTGCAGGACGTGGCCATCGTGCGGGTGGAGCAGATCCATCCCTTCCCGCGCGTCAGCCTCGCCAAGGCGCTCGCCGAGTACAAGAATGCCGAGGTGGTCTGGTGCCAGGAGGAGCCCGAGAACATGGGCGCCTGGACCTTCGTCGACCGGCGCATCGAAAAGGTGCTGAAGGACCTCGATATCAAGGCCAAGCGGCCCGACTATGTGGGCCGCGCCGAGGCGGCGAGCCCGGCCACCGGCCTGGCCAAGGTCCATCAGCAACAGCAGGAGGCCCTGGTGCGCGAAGCGCTGGGCCTCGACTGACCCATTCCTGAGCATCGCACCGGCAAGAAGGCGACGGCAGAATGACCGAAATTGTGGTGCCCACACTGGGCGAGAGCGTGTCCACCGCGACGGTGGCCAAGTGGATGAAGAAGGCCGGTGACGCGGTTGCGGCCGACGAGCCGCTGGTGGAGCTGGAGACCGACAAGGTCACGGTGGAGGTCAACGCGCCCTCCGCCGGCGTGCTGGAGTCGATCACCGCCGATGAGGGCGCCGAGGTCGAGCCGGGCGCCGTGCTCGG
>NZ_JCACVY010000114.1:0-14558 GCF_058833935.1 Roseomonas sp. TS2
GCGCTGCCAGCGCGAGAGGGCGTGCATGATGGCGGCGCCCACCTGCACCGTCGGCCCCTCGCGCCCGATCGAGGCGCCGCTGGCCATGCCGAGCAGCGTCAGCAGCACCTTGCCGAAGGCGATGCGCAGCGTCAGCAGCGCCCCCACCCGCGCCGGGTCCGGCTCGTGCAGCGCGGCGATGACCTGCGGGATGCCGCTGCCCTGGGCGCCGGGGAAGAGGCGCCGCGTCAGCACCAGGGAAAGCGCCAGCCCCGCCGGCGCCACCAGGAACACCAGCAGCGGATGCACCGCCGCGACGCGCAGGAACAGGTGCTGCGCCGCATCCGCCAGCTCGGCGAAGGCCACCGCCACCAGCCCGATCAGCGCCGCGCCCAGCCAGAACAGCAGCCGCCGCCGCCATTGCCGCGGCGAGAGCAGCGGCAGGCGCCGCAGCCGGCGGCGGTTCAGGGCGCGGAAGCGTTCGGCGGGCATGGGCGGTGCACTCCGGAAGGGTGGAAGGCCCTGTCTGCGCCGCATGGCGCGCCCTGCGAAGCGGAAAGTGGCGGAGGCTGCCTTGCGCCCCGCCACCGGAATGGCATCGTCCCGCAGCTTCCTGCGGAACCGAGTCTGATGCGCGTCCTGGTCCTCGAGAACTCCCCCCTGGCGCCGGTCGGCCATTTTGGCGACTGGCTGGCGGCCCGCCACGGCGCCGCCCTGGCCACCCTCGCCGGGCCGGACCTGACCCCCGGCCCGCTGCCGGAGGCGGATCTCCTGGTCACGCTCGGCTCGCCCAGGGCCGCCTATGACGGGGATGGCTGGATCGCCACCCAGCGCGACCTGCTGGCCCGCTGGATCGGCGAAGGGCGGCCGGCCATCGGCATCTGCTTCGGGGCGCAGATGATCGCCGCCGCCATCGGCGGCAGCGTGGCGCCCACGGGCACCTTCCACGAGGGATGGATGGAGACGGCCGAGGCCGGCGCACCCGTCTGGCGCGGCCCCTGGCTGCGCTGGCATGGCGACCACGTTGCCCTGCCGCCGGAGGCCGAGGTGCTGGCCCGCTCGGAAGGCACCATCCAGGCCTTCCGACACCGGCGGGCACTGGGGGTGCAGTTCCACCCGGAGGCGAATGCGGGCTGCGTGGCGGAATGGATCGGCTTCACGCCGCCCGAGCGGCTGGCGGCGAAGGGGATCGTGCCCGAGGAGATCGTCGCGCTGACGCGGGAGCGGGATGGCAGCCTCAAGGGGCAGCGGGAGGCGCTGTTCGCGGAGATGCTGCGGCTGGTCGGGCTGTAGGCAAAGAAAGGCCGGGGGAAGGAATTCCCCCGGACCCCCATCTTTTTTCTATCGGTTCAGCCGCGCTTCGAGAGGTCCACCAGGCCGGCGAAGCCGGTCTCGGTGCCGAAGGCCAGCTGCGTGCCGGTGGCGTTCCAGGCCAGCGCCGAGACGGCGCCACGGCCGGGCGCGGCCACGGGGACGATCTTGCCGCTGCCGATCTCGGCCATCAGCACCAGCCCGTCCTGGAAGCCGGCGGCCACCACCTCGTGCTGCGGGTGGCAGGCCACCTGGGTGCAGAGCACGCCATCGCCCCCCGCCAGCTCCATCGGCGGCTTGCCCATCGGGCCGCCGGCGAAGAAGGGCCACAGCACCACGCAATCCGCCCCCGCCGTGGCCATCCAGCGGCCCTTGGCGGTGAAGGAGAAGGACTTGATCTTGGCGGGGTAGCCGGACATCCGCATGTCCTGCTGGTCGGTCAGCCGCCAGCCATGCAGCGCGTTCTCCTGCATGGTGGAGACGACATGCGTGCCGTCCGGGCTGAAGGCCACGAGCTGGTGGCTGCCCTTCCACGGCAGCACGCGCGGCTTGTCCTCCTTGCTGTTGACGAACCACAGGCTGACGCCGTTGTAGTGCCCGGCCGCCACGCGCTTGCCCTTGGCGTCAAAGGCCACGCCGCCCACGGTGGAGGGGTGCGCCAGCGTCTTGAGCGTCGCGCCGCCCTTGTCCAGCAGGTGCACCGCCTTGCCCACACCCACGGCGCGCAGGCCGGAGGGATGGGCGGCGATGTGTTCCACCCACTTCATCATGCCGAAATCGGCCAGCGTGGCGGTGCTGCCATCGGGCAGCACGCGCAGCAGCTTGCCGTCGTCGCCGCCCGAGAGGAAGCCGGCGGCGAAGTCGGGCACCACGGTCAGGCAGGCGCCGTCATGCGCCTCCAGCTTCCGCCAGGGGGCGGCGGGCTGCGCCGGGTCGGCCAGGTGCAGCGTGCCGTCGCCCAGGCCGAAGGCGGCGCCCTGGCCGTCCCGGCCGAAGGCGGCGCTCACCACCCAGGCGCCCAGCTCATGCCCCGCCCCGCGCGTGGAGAGCAGGAAGTCGGCGTCCTCGACGCTTCCCATGGCGCCGCCGCTCAGGCTTTCGCTCATGCCGCCCCCGGGGAAGCCACGCAGCCCTCGAAGCCGCGGCGCAGCTGCGGCCGGTTCAGGTTGCGGCCGATGAAGACGATCTTGGACTTGCGCGGGTCGCCTTCCTTCCACGGCCCGATGAAGTCGCCATCGGCGATCATGTGCACGGCCTGGAAGGCGAAGCGGTTCGGCTCGTCCTTGTAGGCCAGGATGCCCTTGGTGCGCAGCAGGTCCTGCCCCTTGGCCTGGAGGAGCTGGCTGATCCAGGCGTTGAACTTCTCGGCGTCGATCGGCTGCGACACCTCGAAGGACATGCTCATCACCTCGTCATTGTGCTCGTGCTCGTCGGAGGTGAGGAAGTCCGGCTCGCGCTCCAGGATGCGCTCCAGCTTGAAGGCGTCCCGCCCGATGACGCTCTCCACCGGCACGGCGGACTTGGTGGCGCGCTGGATCTCGGCATAGGGGTTGATCGCCTTGATGCGGCGCTCCACCTCGGCGGCCTCCTCCTCGCTCACCAGGTCCATCTTGTTGAGCACGATGAGGTCGGCGAAGGCGATCTGCTCCTCGGCCTCGGTGCTGTCGGCCAGCCGGGCGATGAGGTTCTTGGCGTCCACCACGGTCACGATGGCGTCGAGCCGCGTGGCCCGCTTGACGTCCTCGTCCATGAAGAAGGTCTGCGCCACGGGGGCCGGGTTGGCCAGGCCGGTGGTCTCGACGATGATGCCGTCGAACTTGCCGCGCCGCTTCATCAGCCCGCCGAGGATGCGGACGAGGTCGCCGCGCACGGTGCAGCAGATGCAGCCGTTGTTCATCTCGAACACTTCCTCGTCGGCGTCGATGACGAGGTCGTTGTCCACGCCGAGCTCACCGAACTCGTTGATCACCACCGCGAATTTCTTGCCGTGGTTCTCGGTGAGGATGCGGTTCAGCAGCGTGGTCTTGCCGGCGCCGAGATAGCCGGTCAGCACGGTGACGGGGATGGTGTCGCTGGTCTCGCTCATGGCGCGCGGTCTCCTGCCGGGAGGGGGACGTCGTTCGGCCATGTTATATGATACGGTTCCCCCCGAAGGTCACGGGGGGCGGCGCGAAGAGGCGTGCATGGCTGCCAGAAGAGGCCGCCAGAAGGGGTCGCCGGAAGGGACCGGCACCTCCCCCGTGCCAGGGTCCGGGGGGGACGATGCCCCCCCGGCGTTGCTCAGGCGGCCGCCCGGATGGCGTCGGACAGCGTGCCGAAGATCCGGTCGATGTGGTGCTTCTCGGCGATCAGCGGCGGCGAGAGGGCGATGATGTCGCCGGTGGTGCGGATCAGCACGCCCTTGTCGAAGCAGTCGCGGAAGATGTCCACGGCGCGGGCGGTGGGCTTGCCCGGGCGCGAGGACAGCTCGATGCCGGTGACGAGGCCGATCGAGCGGATGTCGATGACGTTGGGCAGGCCGCGCAGCGAGTGGGCCGCCTCCTCGAAATAGGGCTCCATGGCGGCGGCGCGGCCCGGCAGGTCCTCCGCCTTGTGCAGCGCCAGCGTGGCGATGGAGGCGGCGCAGGCCAGCGGGTGGCCGGAATAGGTGTAGCCGTGGAACAGCTCGATGCCCTCCGGCGCGCCGTTCACCACCGTGTCGTAGATGGCGTTGTTCACCGCGACCGCGCCCATCGGCACGGCGGCGTTGGAGAGGCCCTTGGCCATCGTCATGATGTCGGGCGTGACGCCGAGGCGCTCGGCGCCGAAATTGGTGCCGAGGCGGCCGAAGCCGGTGATCACCTCGTCGAAGATCAGCAGGATGCCGTGCTTGTCGCACAGCTCGCGCAGGCGCTTCAGGTAGCCCACGGGCGGCACCAGCACGCCGGTGGAGCCGGCCATCGGCTCGACCATGACGGCCGCGATGGTGTCCCCGTGCAGGGCGACGAGGTTCTCCAGCGCGTCCGCCAGGTGGGCGCCATGCTGCGGCAGGCCCTTCGAGAAGGCGTTCTGCTCCGGCAGGTGGGTGTGGGGGAGGTGGTCCACATAGGGCAGCATGGCGCCGAACTGCTTGCGGTTGCCGCCGATGCCGCCCACCGACATGCCGCCGAAGCCGACGCCATGGTAGCCGCGCTCCCGCCCGACGAGGCGCACGCGCTGGCTCTGCCCGCGCGCCTTCTGGTAGGCGAGGGCGATCTTCAGCGCGGTGTCGGCGCTCTCGGAGCCGGAATTGGTGAAGAAGACGCGATCCAGCCCCTCCGGCGTCATCTCCGCCACGCGGGCCGCCGCCTCGAAGGCGATGGGGTGGCCGAGCTGGAAGGTGGGGGCGAAGTCCATCACCGCCGCCTGCTTCTGGATCGCCTCGGTGATCTCGCGGCGGCCATGGCCGGCGTTGCAGCACCACAGCCCGGCGGTGCCGTCGATGATCTCCTGCCCGTCCGCCGTGAAGTAGGACATGCCCTCGGCGCGGGCCAGCAGGCGCGGGTGCGACTTGAAGTAGCGGTTGTCGGAATAGGGCATCCAGAACGCATCAAGGTCGTTCGGACGCGGCACGTTGATCTGGTTCATGGTCGATCCTGCACAGCCGGGGGCGGATGGCGGAAAAGGCTAGGCCCCTTGCGGCCGGAAGGCGAGAGGCTTCCGGCGATCGGCGCGCGACTCGGCGGGACGGGGCGCGCGAAACGCCGGCCCGGCCTATCCTGCCGCCCGGCCAGAGGGGAGGCGGGGCGATGATGCGGCGGATCGAGGCGGGCGGCCTGTCGGTGGCCTATCAGGAGGCGGGCCCGGCCGAGGGGCCGGTGGCGATCCTGCTGCACGGCTTTCCCTATGACATCCATGCCTATGACGCCGTGGCGGAGATGCTGGCGGCGGCCGGGTGGCGCTGCGTCATCCCCTTCCTGCGCGGCTATGGCGGCACGCGGTTCCTCTCGGCCGGGACGCCGCGCTCCGGCCAGCAGGCGGCGCTGGGGGCGGACCTGCTGGCCCTGATGGAGGCGCTGCGGATCCCGCGCGCGGTGCTGGCGGGGTATGACTGGGGCGGCCGCGCCGCCTGCGTCGCCGCGGCGCTGTGGCCGGAGCGGGCGCGCGGCCTGGTCAGCTGCGGCACCGGCTACAACATCCAGGACCTCGCCCGTGCCGGGGAGCCGGCGGCGCCGGAGAAGGAGCTCCGCCACTGGTACCAGTACTACTTCCAGACCGGGCGGGGCCGCGCCGGCCTGGCGCAGAACCGGCGCGACCTGTGCCGCCTCCTCTGGCGGCTGTGGTCGCCGGAATGGGCGTTCGACGAAGCCACATTCGCCCGCAGCGCCGCGGCCTTCGACAACCCCGACTTCGTGGAGGTCGTCATCCACTCCTACCGGCACCGCCATGGCGGCGCCCCCGGCGACCCGGCGCTGGAGGAGATCGAGACGCGGCTGGCCGCGCAACCCCGCATCCCTGTTCCCGCCATCGTGCTGCAGGGCGCGGCGGACGGCGTGGAGGGGCCGCTGCCGGCGGAGGACAGGAACGCGGCGCATTTCGCCGGGCCCTATGCACGCCGCATCCTGCCGGGTATCGGGCACAATGTGCCGCAGGAGGCGCCGGAGGAATTCGCGCGCGCCGTGATGGCGGTGGCGGCCGGCTGAGCCCCGGCCCCCTTCCCGCCGTGCCTTGGCCCTTCCGCGTCTCAGCCCTTCAGGCAGGCCTCGGCCAGCATCCGGAAGGCGTTGGCGCGGTGGCTGATGGCGTGCTTGCCGGCCTTGTCCATCTCCGCGAAGGTCAGCGCCTGGCCGGCGGGCTGGAACATCGGGTCGTAGCCGAAGCCGCCCGGGCCGCGCGGCGGCCAGACCCACTCGCCCATCGCCCGGCCCTCGAAGCCCTCCACATGTCCGTCCGGCCAGGCCAGCACCAGGGCGCAGGTGAACCAGGCGGTGCGGTCGGCATGCGGGGCGGCGAGGTCGCGCACCTTCGCCATGGCCGCGGCGTAGTCCCGGCCGCCGCCGGGCAGCTCCGCCCAGTCGGCGGTGTGGACGCCCGGCGCGCCGTCCAGCGCGGCGACCGAGAAGCCGCTGTCATCGGCCAGCGCCACCAGCCCGGAGGCGCGCGCGGCGGCCAGCGCCTTCAGCGTGGCGTTGCCGAGGAAGCTGGTCTCCGTCTCCTCCGGCACCGGCAGGCCGAGTTCCTTGGCGCTGACGATGCCGATGCCGTACTCGGCCAGCAGCGCGGCGTTCTCCGCCACCTTGCCGGCATTGTGGCTGGCCATGACGATGCGCCGCTCCGTCAGGCGGCGGTGCGGGGTTCCGTTCACTGGCCGACCGCCCGGCGCTGGGCGGCGAACAGCGCCGCCGTGCCCTGCCGCGCCAGCCCGAGCATGGCGGTGAGCTGCGCGTCGGAGAAGGGCGCGCCCTCGGCCGTGCCCTGCACCTCGACGATGCCGCCCTTGCCGGTCAGCACGAAATTGCCGTCCGCCTGAGCGTCCTTGTCCTCGGCATAGTCGAGGTCGAGCACCGGCTCGCCCTTCCACAGCCCGCAGGAGATGGCGGCCACCTGGTCGCGGATCGGGTTGCCGCTGATCATGTTCTTCAGCACGCAATGCTCGAAGGCCTGGTGCAGCGCCACCCAGGCGCCGGTGATGGCGGCGCAGCGCGTGCCGCCATCGGCCGTCAGCACGTCGCAGTCCAGCACCACGGCCAGCTCGCCCATCGCCCTGCGGTCCACCACCGCGCGCAGGCTGCGGGCGATCAGGCGCTGGATCTCCTGCGTGCGGCCGGACTGCTTGCCGCGCGCCGCCTCGCGCTCGCCGCGGCTGTGGGTGGCGCGCGGCAGCATGCCGTACTCGGCCGTCACCCAGCCCTCCCCCTTGCCGCGCAGGAAGGAGGGCACGCGCCCTTCCACGCTGGCGGTGCAGAGCACCTCGGTGTGGCCCATGCGGATGCGGCAGGAGCCTTCCGCATGCCGGGCCACGCCGACCTCCAGGCTGACGGGGCGCAACGCGTCGGGGGCACGGCCGGAGGGGCGCATGGGCGGGGAGCTTTCGATATCTGCGGCGGCGGGACCCGCCGGGAATGGGGCGATGGCCGCCGCCTTGTCAATTCGCGGCGCTCCGCATGCCTCCGGCGAGCTGCCGCAGGCAGGCGGCCTCGGTGCGCCGCTCGGTGCCCGAGGCGCGGGCGGCGGCGTAGCTGACCCGCAGGGGCGAGCCGGGCGCGTCGTCGCGGTCCAGCACCACGTCGAGATGGCAGAAGGGGGTCTGGTAGAGCCAGATCTGCGCCGCGCCCTCGGTGCGGCGCAGGCGCGGCTCGCCCAGCCAGCGGCGCAGCGCCTCGGGCGACTGGCCGAGAAGCTGGGCGGCACGCTCGGGTGCCCCTTCCAGCCGTGGCAGGACGGGGGCGGTTGTCGGCTGCATGCCGGCCAGGTTGGCGCGGTAGCTGTCCAGCACCTCCTGCAGAACCGCGTGCGGGTCGGCCGGAGAGGGCTGCGCGGCGCAGGCGCCGAGCAGCAGAAGGGCGGTCAGGAGGGTGGGACGCATGGGAGGAGGATGGCGCGGAAGGCCGGCGCGGAGACGGGCCGCCCGCGCCGCCGGTCAGACCTCCGCGGCGGGGATGGCGAGCGGCGAGGGCGCGTAGCTGTGCTGCGGCGCGCTGTCGCTCAGCATCTCCATGCGGCCGGAGAGCTGGCCGCCCTCCTCCACCTGCAGCTTGCGGCAGCGGGCCACGCCCAGCACCTTGCCGGTGCCGCGGATGACCAGGTTGCCGCGCGCCGTCAGCGTGCCGTCGAAGGTGCCGGCGATCTCGGCGTCGTCCACCTCGACCTCGCCCTTGAACACGCCGCTCGGGCTGATGAACAGCTCGGCCGCCTGCATCATCTGGCTCTCGATGGTGCCTTCCACCACCAGCCGCTCGGCATCCGTCACGGTGCCCTGCAGGCTGATGCCCTTGCCAACCACCATGGTGCGGCGCTCGGTGGCGGCGGCCGGGCCGGGGGCGCGGGCGGCGGCGGCCGGGGCCTGCTGGGCGCCCGCGTTCATGCCGGCATTCATGCCGGCGTTCACCGGCGGCCGCGGCGGCATGCCCATTCCGGCGGGGGGCTGGCTGGGCTTCGGCGGCAGGTTCATGGCGGCCTCCTTGCTGGGCGCGGGGCGGAAGGGGGGAACAGCAAGGTCCGGATCGCGCGCCACCGGAACGGTGGTCGGCGCGCCGGAACCTTCCTCTGCCCCTCCCGCGCCGGGCGCGGGCGGTGTGGGCTCTTCGCGGCGGCGGAAGATGGACATCTGCTCCCCCTGTGCAACGGCTGGGTATGAAGCCTTGCGCGCCAGCTCCATCATGGGCTGGCGCGCTCCTCACTCCGGCTATCACGCGGCGGCCCGTCCGGACAACCGGCTGGGCGCAACGAATCCCCGATTTTCCAGAAGCTTCCGGAAGTTCGCCGGGCCGGCTCGCCCCCTGCGGGAACAATGCGGGGCAATCCTTCCATAACGGTTAAATAAACTTTCGCGCCGCCAGGTTTGGGCGGGCCCCGGCCCCGGCCCGCCCTGCCCTATGCCGGGCGGCGCGGGGCTGCTATCGGCGGGGCTGCGCGGCACCGCCGCATCCAGAGCACAGGGTTTCGCACATGGCCGCCTCCACCCTCGACATCCTCGGCATCGGCAACGCCATCCTGGACGTGCTGGCCCGCGCCGAGGACGGCTTCCTGGCCGCGCAGGGCATGACCAAGGGCGCCATGGCCCTGATCGACACCAGCCGCGCCGAGGCGATCTACGGCGCCATGGGGCCGGGTGTGGAGAGCAGCGGCGGCTCGGCCGGCAACACCTGCGCGGTGGCCGCGGCGCTCGGCGCCCGCGTGGGCTTCCTCGGCAAGGTGGCGGACGACGCGCTGGGCCGCGTCTTCGCGCACGACATCCGCGCCGCCGGCGTCGCCTTCCCCACCGCCCCGCTGCAGGGCGGCGACCCCACCGCGCGCTGCCTGATCCTGGTCACGCCCGATGGGCAGCGGACGATGAACACCTATCTCGGCGCCTGCGTCAGCTTCGGCGAGGAGGATGTGGACGCGGCGATGGTGGCCTCCGCCGCCGTCACCTACCTGGAAGGCTACCTGTTCGACCCGCCGGCGGCGCAGGCCGCCTTCCGCCGCGCCGCCGCCCTGGCGCACGCGGCCGGCCGGCAGGTGGCCATCAGCCTCTCCGACCCCTTCTGCGTCGGCCGCCACCGCGAGGCCTTCCGCGCCTTCGTGGCGCGCCAGGCGGACATCGTCTTCGCCAACGAGGCGGAGATCATGAGCCTCTACGAGACGGAGAGCCTGGAGGCGGCGATCGAGGCCGTGCGGCGGGATGCGGGGCTAGCCGCCATCACCCGCTCCGAGAAGGGCAGCATCATCGTCGCCGGCGAGGCGACGCACGAGATCGCCGCCGAGCCCACCACCGTGGTGGACACCACCGGCGCGGGCGACGCCTATGCCGCCGGCTTCCTGGCGGCGCTGACCCAGGGCCACGCCCTGCCGGAATGCGGCCGCTGGGGCTCGGTCGCCGCGGCCGAGTGCATCGGCCATTTCGGCGCCCGCCCGCAGGCCGAGCTGAAGGCGCTGGTCGGCGCCTGAGGGCCGCCGGGCACGGGAGGCGGCCACCATGGGGGCCTGGCTCGATGCCTTCGTCGCCACCTTCGGGCTGATCGGCCTCGGCGCGCTGCTGCGCCGCAGGGTGCTCACCGATGTGGCCGTCTGGGCCGGCATGGAGAAGCTGGTCTTCACCGTGCTGCTGCCGGCGCTGCTGGTCTCCTCCATCGGCGCGGTGCGGCTGGCCGAGCTGCCGCTGGGCGGCATGGCCGGCGCCATCTGGGGCGCGCTGCTGCTCGGCGCGGTGCTGTCGCTGCTGCTGGCGCGGGCGCTGGGGCACAGCCATGCCACCGCCACCTCCGTGCTGCAGGGCGGCATCCGCTTCAACACCCTGCTGGCCTTCGCCGTGGCGGGGTCGGTGTACGGGCCGGCCGGCATCGCCTTCGGCGGCATCGCCACCGGGCTGATCGTGCCCTTCGTGCAGGTCGTCATCACCCTGGTGTTCAGCCTGGGCGGCACCCGCCGGCCGGACCCGGTGCGCGTGCTCTGGCAGATGGTCACCAACCCGCTGCTGCTGGCCTGCGCGGCGGGGCTGGCGCTCTCGCTGGTCGGCGGGGCGCCGCCGGGGCTGGCCGGGCTGCTGCGCAGCCTGGCGCAGGGCTCGCTCGCCATCGGGCTGCTCTGCGTCGGCGCGGCGCTGACGCCGGGGGCGCTGGCGGCCAGCCCGCTCACCCAGGGGCTGACGGCGACGCTGAAGCTGATGGTGGTTCCGGTGGTCACCCTGGGCCTGGGGCGCGTCCTGGGGCTGGAGACGCAGGCGCTGGCCGTCGCCGTGCTGTTCATGGCCCAGCCCACCGCCACCACCGCCTATGTGCAGGCCCGCGCCATGGGCGGCGACGCGCCGCTGATGGCGGCGATGACCACGACGCAGCACCTCCTCGCCATGCTGACGCTGCCGCTCTGGGTGGCGCTGCTGGCGCTTTGAGATCGGGCGGGGGGAAGAAGGAATTCTTCCCCCCGCACCCCCCATCATCTTTTTCTGCGGGGTTGTGCGCCGCATGATGGGGCGGACAGATGCGGGACGGCACAGCATGAACATACAGCGACGCAGCCTGGCCCTCGGCCTTGCGGGCGCCCTCGCCGCGCGCAGCGGCAAGGCCCAGGGCAGCTGGCCGGAGCGGCCGCTGCGCTGGGTGGTGGGCTACCCGGCGGGCGGGCCGTCCGACACCTTCGCGCGGCTCATCGCCGCCGGCATCGGGCCGGCGCTCGGGCACACCATGGTGGTGGAGAACCGGCCCGGCGGCGGCGCCGTGCTGGCCAGCGAGACCGTCTCCCGCGCCGCGCCGGATGGCTACACCCTGCTGCACGCCGACAATGGCAACCTCGTCTACAACCCCGCCCTCTACGCCCGCCTGCCCTACGACCCGGACCGCGACCTGACCGGCGTGGGCTTCATCGGCCGCTTCCCCCTCTTCCTCGTGGTGCGGGCGGACAGCGCGGTGGCGGATTTCGCCGGCTACGTGGCGGCCTCGCGCCAGCAGGTGCCGACCTATGGCTCCCCCGCCGTTGCCTCGCCGCACCACCTGGCGATGGAGATGCTGAAGCGCCGCGCCGGCTTCGACGCGACGCACGTGCCCTATCGCGGCGGCCCGGCGGCGATGCAGGATTTGCTGGCCGGCACGCTGGACAGCGTGCTGATCGACTGCGCCACCGGCCTGCCCTTCCTGCGCGACGGCAAGGCGCGGGCGCTGCTGGTGCTCTCCGAGGCGCGCTCGGCGCAGGCGCCGGAGGTGCCGACGGCGCTGGAACTGGGCATCGGCCAGGCGGTGGCCTTCGGCTGGCAGGCCATGTCGGCCCCCGCCGGCACGCCGCAGCTTGTCATCGCGCGGCTGAACCAGGAGATGCGCGCCGCCATCGCCGCCCCCGCGATGCAGGCGCGGATGCGCGACCTGGGCATCGAGAGCGCGCCCTGGTCGCCCGCGGAGTTCAACGATTTCGTCCTGCGCGAGAATGCTGTCTGGCGGCCGTTGATCCGCGAGCTTGGCATTCGTCTGGACAGTTAAGAGGAAGAAAAGAAGGGTTCTTTTTTGAAAAAAAGAACCAAAAAACTTTTGTCAGTCTAGCGCTGCGCCGGGTGATGGCGCAGCGCCAGACTCGAAAAGTCTTTTTGTTTCTTTTTCTTCAGAAAAAGAAGATCCTCAAACCAGATCCGCCGCCTCGTCAAAGGGCAGCCGCGGCAGCCGGCCGAACAGCCCGGCCTCGTCGCCATAGCCGAGATTGACCAGCAGGTTGGACTTCCAGCCCGTGTTGGCGAGGAAGGCCTCGTCCACCTTGGCGTTGTCGAAGCCGCTCATCGGGCCGGTATCCAGCCCCAGCGCGCGGGCCGCCATGATCAGGTAGCCCGCCTGCAGGGAGGAGTTGCGGAAGGCGGTGGCCTCGGCGAAGGCGGCGCTGCCGGTGAACCAGGACTTGGCGTCGGCGTGCGGGAACAGCACCGGCAGCTTGTCGTAGAATTTCTGGTCCCAGGCGACGATCACCGTCACCGGCGCCGTCATCGTCTTCTCCAGGTTGCCGGCCGAGAGGGCGGGGCGCAGCTTCTCCTTGCCCTCGCGGGTGCGGATGAAGACGAAGCGGGCGGGGGAGGCATTGGCGCTGGTCGGCGCCATCTTCACCAGGTCGTAGAGCTGGCGCAGCGTCTCGTCGCTGACGGGGCGGTCCTGCCACGTGTTGTGGGTGCGCGCCGTGCGGAACAGCTGGTCGAGCGCGGTGTCGTCGAGGGCGTTGGTCATCGGGTGGCTCCTGTGCTTGCGCCCAGGATGGTGCCGATGCGGGAGCCTGCCAATCGGCCCGCCCGGATGGCCGACATTCGCCCCGTGAATGGGAGCCGGGCGGAGCCGGGCCGCGCGGCCCGGCTCCGCCCGTTCAGTGGCTCAGGCGTCCACCTGCTCCACCGCCATCACTTCCGGCACGTAGTGGCGCAGCATGTTCTCGACGCCATGCTTCAGCGTGGCGCGGGAGGAGGGGCAGCCGGAGCAGGCGCCCTGCAGGTGCAGCTTGACGACGCCGTCGCGGAAGCCGCGGAAGACGATGTCCCCGCCATCGCCGGCCACCGCCGGGCGCACGCGGGTGTCGAGCAGCTCCTTGATCTGGGCGACGATCTCGGCATCGGCCGGGTCGCTGTCCTCGACCGCGTCCTCGCCCTCGGCTTCCAGCACCACGGGGCGGCCGGCCATGTAGTGCTCCATGATGCCGCCCAGCACCATCGGCTTCAGCGCCTGCCAGTCCACCGCCTCGGTCTTGGTGACGGTGACGAAGTCGGCGCCGAGGAAGACGCGGGCGACACCCTCCAGCGCGAAGAGCCGCTCGGCCAGCGGGCTGCGGCCGGCGCCCTCGGCGCTGGTGAAATCGGCCGTGCCGCGCCCGCCCATCACGTCCTGGCCCGGCAGGAACTTCAGGGTGGCGGGGTTCGGGGTGGCTTCGGTCTCGATGAACATTGTTCTGGGCTTTTCCGTGTGAGGTCGGCTCTGGTCTTGTGCCGGGATTTGGGCGGTCGGGGCGCCGCGTGCAACCGGCCCGGGCCCGCGCCGGGGGCCGGGCTGGCCCTCAGGTGACGCGTTCCAGGTCCTTCTCGTCCAGCGTGCCGGGCACGATGGTCATGGGCACGCGCAGGCGCGGGGCGTAGCGGCCGGTCAGCGCGGTGATCAGCGGCCCCGGCCCGCTGCCATTGGCGGCGGTGGCGAGGATCAGGATGGACATGCGCGGGTCCTCCTCCAGCAGCGCCAGCAGCTCGTCGCGCGGGTTGCCCTCGCGGATCAGCAGGATGGGGATGCCGCCGGTGATCTCCTGCACCTCGGCGGCCAGCGCCGAGAGCAGCTTCTCCGCCTCGTCGCGCCGCTCCTCCTGCAGCATGGCGCCGACGCCGGCCCATTCCACCGTGCCGGCCTCCTCCACCACGCGCAGCAGCGCCACGCGGCCGCCGCCGTATTTGGCGCGCAGGCAGGCATAGCGCAGCGCGATGCGCAGCTCCGGGCTGTCATCGACCACCACCAGGAAGACACGGTCGCGTCGCGCGGCTTCGGGCATTCATCCCCTCCGGAACAGCACGCTGCCGAGCCAGCCCGCCAGGGCGGCCAGCAGGATGCAGAGCAGGCCGTATACCACCGGCTGCACCTTGGCGACATTGGCGATGCGGGCGGCCGTGCCGACGCGCCCGACGCGGAAGCCCAGCTCCTGCCGCGCCACCACGCGCCCCTCGCGCACCAGCAGCACCTGCACCAGGTAGTCGCCGGTCGGCACGGTGGCGGGCAGCGGCAGGCTGGCGCGGAACAGCCGGGCGCCGGCGATGTGCATGCTGCCCGCCTCCCCCCACAGCCCGGCCGCCTGCTTGAGCTCCATCAGCGCCTCGCGGAACTCGCTCTGCTGGTTGCCCGCCGCTTCCAGCGGCAGCGCCTCAAGGCCGATGCGCTTGGCGGCGCGCTCCTCCTCGCTCAGCACCTCCGCCAGCGGGCGCGTGCCGGCGAGCAGGTAGTAGCCCGGCACCCGCCAGAAGCGGGCCGAGGCGCCGTTGAGCCACAGGCCCAGCACGCGGACCTTGCGGCGCACCACCATGGGCTGCGCGGGCCCCTGGGCGATCACCAGCACGTCGTCGCCGCCGGCGCCGAGCAGCCGCTCGGTGGCGCCGAACACCAGCACCTCCGTGCCGCTGA
>NZ_JCACVY010000115.1:0-14469 GCF_058833935.1 Roseomonas sp. TS2
CCTGAATCTGCACCGGAAAAATCCTGGTCATGTCCCGCTCCCTCCGCCTGCTGCCGCTGCTGCTCGGCCTTGCCGCCTGCGACAATTTCTCGCGCCTCTCCGAGATCGGCCGCGCGCCCGAGATGGCGCCGATGGAAAGCCCGACCGCCGCGCCGGCCTGGCGGCAGATCTCGATGCCGATGCCGCCCCCCGCCGCGCCGGTGGCCGAGGGCAACAGCCTCTGGCGCCCCGGCAGCCGCACCTTCCTGCGCGACCAGCGCGCCGCCCAGGTGGGCGACCTCGTCACGCTGCTGGTGCAGATCCAGGACCGCGCGCGGCTGGAGAACAGCACCGAGCGCAGCCGCACCAACAGCGAGGATCTCGGCCTGCCGCGCCTGTTCGGCTACCAGACCCGGCTGCCCGGCGCCGCCGCCGGCGGCAACCTGCTGACCGCCGAGAGCGGCTCGGTCAGCCGCGGCGAGGGGTCCATCGACCGGACGGAGAGCGTCACGCTGCGCGTCGCCGCGACGGTGGTGCAGATGCTGCCCAACGGCAACCTGGTGGTGGCCGGCCGCCAGCAGGTGCGGGTGAACCACGAGCTGCGCGAATTGCAGGTGAGCGGCATCGCCCGCCCGCAGGACATCGGCAGCGACAACACGGTGCGGCACGACCGGCTGGCCGAGGCGCGCATCGCCTATGGCGGCCGCGGCACGGTGAGCGACGTGCAGACGCCGCGCTACGGCCAGCAGTTCCTCGACATCGTGCTGCCGTTCTGAGGCGCCCCGTGATGCGCCGCCTCGCCCCCACGCTACTCCTGCTCCTGCTGCTGGCCTTCCTCGCCGCCGCCGCGCCCGCCCTGGCCCAGCGCGGCGCCGGCTTCGGCATGCGCGTCAAGGACATCGCCGACATCGAGGGCGTGCGCGACAACCAGCTCGTCGGCTACGGGCTCGTGGTCGGGCTGAACGGCACGGGGGACCGGCTGCGCACCGCCGTCTTCACCCGGCAATCGCTGATCGGCATGCTGGAGCGGCTCGGCGTCAACACGCGCGACCAGGAGCGGCAGCTCGACACGCGCAACGTGGCGGCGGTGATGGTGACGGCGAACCTGCCGCCCTTCATGCGCACCGGCACGCGCATCGACATCACCGTCTCGGCGCTGGGCGACGCCACCAACCTCACCGGCGGAATGCTGGTGGTGACGCCGCTGCTCGGCGCCGATGGCGAGGTCTATGCCGTGGCGCAGGGCGCGCTGGCCACCGGCGCCATCGCCGCGCGGGGCGCCGCCAGCTCCGTCACGCGCGGGGTGCCGACCTCGGGGCGCATCGCCAACGGCGCCATCGTCGAGCGCGAGGTGCCCTATGCCTTCGCCGGCAAGTCCCAGCTCCGCCTCTCGCTCCGCAACCCGGACCTGACCACGGCCCGCCGCATCGCCAACGCCATCAACCGCCTGGCCGGCGCCGGCGCGGCCAGCGCGATGGATCCGCGCACCGTCGTCGTCTCCCTCGCGGGGCGGGACCCGGTGGGGTTCGCGACCGAGATCGAGCAGCTCCGCGTCGAGCCCGACCAGCGCGCGCGGGTGGTGATCGAGGAGGCCTCCGGCACCATCGTCATGGGAGCGGATGTGCGCATCAGCACGGTCGCCATCGCCCAGGGCAACCTCGCCATCCGCGTCACCGAGGCGCCGCAGGTGAGCCAGCCCGGGCCGCTCTCCAACGGCGAGACGGTGGTGGTGCCGCGCACCGGCATCGAGATCGACGACCAGTCCGAGCGCCGGCTCAGCGTGCTGCGCGGCGGCGTCTCGCTCGACGAGCTGGTGCGCGGGCTGAACAACCTCGGCATCGGCCCGCGCGACATGATTTCCATCCTGCAGACCATCAAGGCCGCCGGCGCCCTCCAGGCCGATCTGGAGGTCCGGTGAGCCACACCGCCATGGGAGACCGCATGACCCAGCCCCTCCCCGCCCTGTCGCCGCTCGCCGCGCCCGCCGCGCCGCGCGGCGGCACCGAGGCGGCGCAGCGCCGCGCCGCCGAGGCCTTCGAGGCCCAGGTGCTCGGCGCCCTGCTGCAGCCGATGTTCGAGACCCTGGCAACCGACGGCCCCTTCGGTGGCGGCAATGCCGAGGCGCAGTGGCGCCCGATGCTGGTGGAGCAGTTCGGCCGCGCCATGGCCAAGGCCGGCGGCGTGGGACTCGGCGCCGCGGTGCTGGCCGAGATGCAGCGCCTGCAGGCGGAGGCACAGGCTGGCCCGCAGGTCGGTCCCCGGCTCGGGCCGCAGGCCCCGGCGGGAGGCAGCGGCCGATGAGCGCCATCGCCACGCTGGAGCGCGCCGCGCTGGACCTGGCCGCGGCGCTGGAGGCCGAGACCCGCGCCCTGGCGGCGCGCGACCTCGCCGCCGCCGCCACCCTGGGGGGGGCGAAGCAGGCGGCGCTGGAGGCCTTCCTGGCGGCCCGTGCCGCCATTCCGCCCGAGGCGCTGCGGCCGGTGGCCGCCGACCTTGCCTTGCTGGTGGACCGGCTGCGGGCGGGTGTCGAGGCCAACCGCGCCATGCTGCAGCAGGCCCTGGCCGTGCAGGCGCGGGTGATCGAGACCATGGCGCGCGCCGCCGGGCAGGCGGCGTCCGCCACGCAGGGCTACGGCCCCGCGGGGACGGCCGGCGCGGCACCCCTGGCGCTCTCCCTGCGGGCCTGAGCGCGGGAGACGGTTCTCTCCGGATCGCGAGAACCGTTAACAACACGTCAACGGCTTCTTGCTCCCTTCCCGCCGTCCCGCAGCCGCGGCGCGGCAGAAGGCCGCCCCGCCGGCTCCCTTCCGCGGGGCGGTCTGGGCGAGGCAGGAGGCCGGTGCCGCGATGAACTCCGAGTTGGCGCTGAGTGCCCTGGTGGCGCTGGTGGTGGTGCTGGGTCTGGTCGTGCTGGCCGGCCAGGTGGTGCGCCGCCTGGGCCTGGCGCCTGGCCTGGCGGCTGCCGGCCGCCAGGGGAGCGGCGCCGCGCCGCGCCGCCTGGCCCTGCTGGAGAGCCTGCCGATCGACCCGCGCCGCCGCCTGCTGCTGCTGCGCTGCGACGGGCGCGAGCTGCTGGTGCTGACCGGCGGCCCGCAGGACCTGCTGCTCAGCGCCACGCCCGGTGCCGGCGCCGCAGCGGAGCCACGCTGATGCGCCGCCTTGCCGTCTTCCTGGCGCTTGCCCTCGCCCTGCTGCCGGTCCCGGCCCTGGCGCAGAGCCTCAATCTCGACCTGGGGGCGGGTGGCGCCGGGGCCACCGCGCGGCTCGTGCAGCTCACGGCGCTGATCGGCCTGCTCTCGCTGGCGCCCTCGCTGCTGGTGATGGCCACGGCCTTCGCGCGGATCGCCATCGTGCTGTCGCTGCTGCGCAGCGCCCTCGGCGCGCCCGGCATCCCGCCCAACCCGGTGCTGATCGGGCTGTCGCTGTTCCTCACCTTCTTCGTCATGCAGCCGGTGTTGGAGCAGTCCTGGAGCCAAGGGCTGCAGCCCATGGCGGCCGGGCAGATCGAGGAGATGGCCGGGCTGCGCGCCGCCGCCGAGCCGTTCCGCGGCTTCATGCTGGCCAATGCGCGGGATGAGGACATCGCGCTCTTCCTGGAGCTTGGGCGCATGCCCGAGGTGGCCGCGCCGGAGCAGACGCCCTGGCGCGCCCTGGTGCCCGCCTTCATGGTGGGCGAGCTGCGCCGCGCCTTCGAGATCGGCTTCCTGCTGTTCCTGCCCTTCCTCATCATCGACCTGGTGGTGGCCAGCGTGCTGATGGGCCTCGGCATGATGATGCTGCCGCCCCCCACCATCTCGCTGCCCTTCAAGCTGGTGTTCTTCGTCATGGTCGATGGCTGGCGGCTGGTCTCGGGCAGCCTGGTGCAGGGCTTCGCCGGTGGTGGCTGAGACGGCGCTGCGGCCGCCGCCTTCCGCCGCCACGGACGAGGCCGGCCCCGACCGCCTCGCCGCCTTCGCCTTCGCCGCCGCCGGGCTGATGGTGGAGACGGACCCCGGCGGCCAGATCGCCTTCCTGGCGGGCACGCTGCTGCCGCGGCTGGGCACGGCGGCGCTGGGCGGGCCGCTGCGCGCCCTGGTGGCGCCGGAAGACCGCCCGAGGCTGGAGGGTGCCCTGGCGCGGCTGGCCGCCGAGGGCCGGCTGCCGCCGCTGGTGCTGCGGCTGGCCTGCCCCGGACATCCGCCCCAGCTGCTCAACGGGCTGCGCCTGGCCGGGGCGCGGCTGGCGCTGTGCTTCACCGCCCTGCCCGAGCCGATGGCCATGCCGCAGGCGGCGGAGCCCTGCCCTGCGCCGGCGCCTTCTCCCGCCCCTGGCGAGCCCGGCCTGCTGGCCCGCCGCGCCGAGGCGACATTGCGGGAGGGCGAGGCCGGCACCGTGCTGTCGCTGATGGAACTCTCCGGCGCCGACGGGCGGATCTCCCCCCGCCCTGCCCTGGCGCGCGACGTGGCCGCCGCCCTGGCCGACCATGCCGGCCCGGATGGCGTGGCGGCGCAGCTGGCGCCGGGGCGCTTCGGCGTGCTCGGCCCCGCCGGCGATGCCAGCCTCGGCGCGGTGGTGGAGCGGCTGCAGGCCATCCTCGGCGCCGCCGGGATGTCGGGGGCGGCCGTCTCGGCCCAGACCCTGCCGCTGGCGGACCCCGAGTCGGCCGGGCTGAGCGGGCCGCAGGCGGTGCGCGCGCTGCGCCTGGCGCTCGGCACCTTCGCGCAGGGGGGGGCCGCGGCCCTGGCAAGAGCGGGGTTCGAGGAAGGGCTGCACGGCTTCGTCGCCGCCGCCGGCCGGCGCAGCGCGGCGCTCGGCCGCGCCGTCGCCGGCCGCCGCTTCTCCCTGGCCTACCAGCCCATCGTCGCACTCGGCCGCGAGGGCCGGCCGGCGGCGCATTACGAGGCGCTGATCCGCCCCTGGCCCGGCGAGGCCGGCGTGCCGCACAGCCCGCAGGATTTCGTCACCCTGGCGGAGATGCTGGGGCTGGCGGTGGAGCTCGACCTGGCCGTGGTGCAGTCCACCCTGCTGGCGATGGAGCAGGGCGACACGGCGTTGCGCCTGGCCTGCAACATCTCCGGCCTGTCGCTGCAGGATGGCGGCTTCCGCGCCCGGCTGCTGGCGCTGCTCGACGCCACCCCGCCGGCGCTGCGGCGCCGCCTGCTGCTGGAGGTGACGGAGACCGCCGAGATCGAGGACGAGGTGGCCGCCGCCGCCACCTGCTCCGCCCTGCGCGAGCGTGGCGTGGTGCTTTGCGTCGATGATTTCGGCGCCGGCGCGGCGGGGCTGAGCTATCTCCGCCTGCTGCGCCCGGCGCTGGTGAAGCTGGATGGCCGGCTCGTCACCGGGCTGGACGGCCCCGCCCGCGCCGAGGACCGTGCCTTCGTCACCGCGCTGGTGGAGCTGGCCCATGCCCTCGGCGCCGAGGTGGTGGCGGAGCGGATCGAGACCGAGGCGGATGCCGCCGTGGCGCTTGGCTTCGGCGCCCGCTACGGCCAGGGCTGGCTGTTCGGCCGGCCCGGCCGGCTGCCGGGGCATCTCAGCGGCCGCGCCCTGCAGGCCGAGTGAGCGGAGCCGGACGCATGCGGTTAACATTTGCCGGCTGTGATGCGCGGCATGAGCCTCGATAGCGCGCTCCTCACCGCCAGCAGCGGCCTGCGGCTGACGAGCCGGCAACTCGGCACGGCGGCGCAGAATGTCGCCGGTGCCGGCGTGGCCGGCTACACCCGCAAGCAGGTGGAGGGGCAATCCCTCCTCACCGGCGGGGTGCGGGCGCTCGACCCGCGGCGGGACATCGACCCGGCGCTGCGGCTGGAGGCGCGCCGCGCCGCCGCCGAGGAAGCCGCCGCCGGCCTGCGCAGCGACACGCTCGGCGCCCTCTCCCGCCTGCTGGGCGATCCGGCGGACGGCACCAGCCCGGCCGGGCTGATCGGCGCGCTGCGCGACAGCTTCGCCAGCCTCGCCGCCAGCCCGGCCGACAGCACCGCGCAATCCGCCACGCTGGAGTCGGCGCGTGCGCTGGCCGGGCGGATGAACGCGCTTGGCGGCGCCCTGGACCGCGCCCGCCAGGGCGTGCAGGACGGCCTGCGCGCCGATGTCGGCAGCGCCAACACCCTGCTGCAGGACATCGCGCGCCTCGACATCCTGGTGCGCAACGAGACCGCCGCCGGGCGCGGCGCCGCCGCCCTGCAGGACCAGCGCGACGCCGCCGTGGCCAGCCTCTCCACCCTGGTCGGCGTGACGCCGCTGGCGGCGGAGAATGGCGGTGTCACCCTGATGCTGCCGGGCGGCCACACCCTGCCGCTGGACCCCAAGGCCAGCCCCTTCGCCCTGGCCGATGCCACGGTGACGGCCGGCAGCTACCACGGCGCCCCGGCTGGCACCCTGCCCGGGCTGACGCTGAACGGCATGAACCTGGCCGATGGCGCGGCGCTCGGCGGCCGCATCGGCGAGGGCTTCGCCCTGCGCGACGAGACGCTGCCGCGCATGCAGGCCGAGCTGGACATGACCGCCGCCACCCTGGCGCACCGTCTGGAGGAGCAGGGGCTGCGCCTGTTCACCGAGCCCGGCGGCGGCGCTCCCCCAGACCCGACCGCCGCGGGTGCCGGCCCGGCCATCGCCGGCTTCGCCGGGCGGATGGCGGTCAACCCGGCCATCGCCGCAAACCCGGCGCTGCTGCGCGACGGCACGCCCGATTCGGGCGGGTTCCCGCCCAACCCGGCGGGCGGGCCGAGCGGCTACACCGCCCTGCTCAACCGTGTGGGCGATTACGCCTTCGGTCTCGAATCGGCCGCCGGCATGCCGCATGCGGCGATCGCCGGCAACAATCTCGGCCCGGGCGGCACGCTGGCCACCGGCACCGGCGGCGCGCAGCGGATCGGCGACTACGCCGCCGCCACCCTGGGGCGGCAGAGCGCCGAGGCCGATGCCGCCTCGGCCGCCGCCGCGCAGTCCGGCGCCGTGCGGGCGCAGTTCGACGCCATGGTGCAGGCGCGCGAGGGTGTCGATGTCGATGCCGAGATGGCGGCGATGGTGCAGCTGCAGAATGCCTATGCCGCCAATGCACGGGTGATGTCCGTCGTGCAGAGCATGTGGGACGCTCTGCTGGCGACGGTGCGGTAAGGAGGGGCGCGGCCCATGGCGATCAGCGGCTTCCGGAGCCTGGACAGCACGATGCTGGCGGCGGCGCAGTTGCGCGCGCGCTTCGATGAGGCGACGCGCCAGGCCGCCTCCGGCCAGCGGGCCGACAGCTATGCCGGGCTGGGCGCCGATGCGCGCCGCTCGGTCGACCTGCGCGCCGAATGGTCGCGCCGCGAGACGCTGGCCACCAGCGCCGAGACCGCCGGCGCGAAGCTGGCCTATACGCAGACCGTGCTCGGCCGCTTCTCCGAGATCGCCAACGGCATGGCCGAGGCGGCCGGCAGCGCGCTCGGCACGCTGGGGCCGGACCGCGCCATGGTGGCGCAGAATGCCCGCGCCGCCCTGGCCGAGGTGGCCGGGCTGCTCGGCGAGCGCTACCAGGGCGAGGCGCTGTTCGGCGGCAGCGACCCCACGGGCAGCCCCATCGTCAACCCCGGCGAGATCCAGCAGACCGGGCTCTATGCCGGCACCCGCGCGGCCATGGCCCGGCTGGGGCAGGACGACGCCGCCGCCGTGCTGGCCGAGACCCGTGCCCTGGCCGCGAGCGACGCGCCGGGCATCACCCCTTTCTCCGCCCATGCCAGCGCCGCCGCGCGCGGCGAGATCGACGACCCGCGCCCGGGCGTCACGCTGGGCGAGGGGGTGCGAATCGAGCTCGGGCTCTACGCCAACCGCAATGCCACGGGTGCCCGCCCCGGCGAGGACAGCACCGGTTCCTGGGCGCGCGACCTGCTGCACGGGCTGAGCGTGCTGGCCAACCTCGACGCCGCGCCGGCGGAAGCCGATGTGGCGGCGCTGCTGCAGGGCACCGTGCGCACCCTGCGTGCCGCCGCCGACGGGGTGAATGGCGAGGCGGGCGCGCTGGGCAACACCGAGCAGCGCCTGGAAGGCGTCGCGGCGCAGAACCGCGAGGTGGCGGGGCAGCTCGAGCTGCAGGTGGGCGCGCTGGAATCGGTGGACCCTGCCGAGGCCTTCGTGCGCATGCAGGCGATCCAGACCCAGCTGCAGGCCAGCTACAAGAGCCTGGCCATGCTGGGCGAGATGTCCCTGGCCAACTTCCTGCGCTGAGGCCGGGCGCCGCGCCTCAGTTGGCGGCGGGCGCCGGGCTGGAGGCGAGGAAGAAGAAGGGCAGCGCCCGCTGCACGGGCTGCGGCGCCGCGGCCGAAGGAGCCCCCTTCGGAGGGGCCACCACCGAGGCGGCCTGCACGACCCGGCGCGATGCCCCGGCCACTGGCACCGGCGCGGCCCGGTAGGCGGCCAGGCCGCGCGCTGTGCTCTCCCCCGCGCCCAGGAAGAAGCCGCCCCCCACCGCGCCCTGCCCCGCCGGCGGCGCGGCCTGGGCGAGGCCCATGGCCGGCGCCGCATCCGGCAGGCGCTTCTCATCCTCCCAGGCGGCCAGCACCTTGGCCAGGTAGGGCTCGCCGAATTGCGGGTTCTGCGAGTGGTAGCTCGCGGTGGCACGGTGCCAGTCCTGCTTGGCGTCCATCAGTTCCCGCAGGAAGCGGGCGGCGTAGCGCGCATTGGCCAGGGGGTCGAAGGCTTCCTCCAGGCTGGCGAAGGCCCTTGGGTGGTGGCGCAGGTTGATCTGCATGCAGCCCACGTCGATCGAGCGCATGCCTCCGGCCTGCAATTCCTGCACCGCGGCAATTCCTGCCGAGCGCGAGGGGAACATGCTGCCGCGCCCTTCCGCGTTGATGGTCCAGGGATAGGGGTCCACCTGCCCCGTCGCCGGATTTCTCCGCCCGGACTCGACGCGCGCGATGGCCGCGAGGAGACGCGGCGGCAGGTTGTAATCCCGCTCCGCCTGCACAATCGCCTCACGACAACTTACAGTTGCCGCCATGCTCACGCTGGGCAGCAGGAGCAGGGCCAACACGGCAAGTTGAACAAAACCAGAAAGGGAAAGATGGCGGCTCATGCCGCTTCGGACAGCAAGGTCTGTGCCAGAAAAATGCGCCACCCTGGGTTGCATAGGGCCAGATTCATAGATCGCTAAGAAATTCACGCAACTTCATGGCTCGCTCCGCCACAACCGGTCTGTCCCGCCCATGTCCCTGGTGCCGCCCTTCCTGCCTCCTTCCGCTCTGGGTCCCGCAGGTCCAGCAGCGCGGCGCCGCCCGGCCGGGCCCGGAGGAGCCTTCAGCCTGCGCGGCGCGATGTCGCCGGGAGACCGGATTTCCGCCCTGGACGGGCCGCAGGAGGCGAATGCGGCAGGGGCTCTGTCGCTGCTGGGAATCCAGGCGGAGGAGCAGGATCTGCCCCGCCGGAGGCGCCCGGCCGGGGCCGTGCTGGAGGAAGCGGCGGACATGCTGCGCCGGTTCCAGCTGCTCGCCCTGGGCCTAGGTGATCAGGTGCCCGCGCCGGCGGAGCTGTCCGCGCTGGCGCGGGAGCTGGAGGGCACGCCGGCCCTGGGGCCCGACGGCCCCGCCCTGGCCCTGCGCCTGCGCATCGAGATGGCGAAGCGCCTTCCCGGTGCATGAAGTAGATCCGCACCAATACAACCCAGAGTGTAATTTCTATCAACCATATGGATAGTGCCGAAAAAGCACATATGGCCGTTGTGTTGCTTGATCCCCTGCAACCTCTGCTTGCGCAAATTTTTGAAAGGTCATAGATCGCTAAATTGTGAGGCTCGCTCAATGGTTGTGGAGCCTCGGCCCGGACCTCCCGTTCGCAGCGAAAATCGCAAGGACTGGCATGCTTATCCTCGCCGCTTCTCTCCTCGCCTCCCCGCAGGGGTTGCACCGCGACCTCACCCGGCTGGGTCATGTCTGCGACGTGGCGACGCCATTCTGCGAGACTGCTTCCATCGCCCAGTTCAGCGGTCCCTATGACGCGATCGTGTTGCAGGCCAACGACAACGCGGCGGAGGCCATCGCCGTGCTGCGGGAGATCCGGGGCCGCGGCCTGCGGGTGCCGGTCGTCATCCTCGCCAGCAGGTTGCGCGTCGAGGAGGAGCAGGCCGCCTTCAATCACGGCGCCGACGACGTGCTGACCATGCCGGTCAGCACGCAGCTCCTGGTGGTGCGTCTGCAGGCCATCCAGCGCCGGGTGCTGGGCCATGCCTCCGCCGTGCTGAACTGCGGCAACGTCACCCTCGACCAGGCGCAACGCCATGTCATGGTCGATGGGCGGCATGTGCGCCTGACGGCGCGCGAGTTCGAGGTGCTGGAGACGCTGATGCTGCGCCCCGGCATGCTGCTCACCAAGGAGCAGTTCATGAGCCGCGCCTATGGCCTGAACGAAGGGCCGAATGTGCGCGTGCTCGACGTCTTCGTCTGCAAGCTGCGGCGCAAGCTGGCCGCGGCCGGCGCGGCGGAGATCGTGCGCACCGTCTGGGGCAGCGGCTATGTGCTGCGCGAGCCGGCGGAGGCCGACGTGGCCCAGGCCCGCCAGCGCTTCTTCGCCGGCCAGCCGCGCCAGCGCCGCGCCCATCTGCTGCCCGAGGCGTTCGCCGCGGCCGTGGCCTGACAGACCGCTTCCCCGCGCCCCCGCCACGGGGGCGCGGCAGGAGTTCGTGAATGGCCAAGCGACCTGGCAAAGGGGACCCCTCCCCCACCATCGTCATCCGCCGCGAGGAGGAGGGCGAGGAGCACGCCCACCATGGCGGCGCCTGGAAGATCGCCTATGCCGACTTCGTCACGGCGATGATGGCGTTCTTCCTGCTGATGTGGCTGATCAACGCCACGACCGACGCGCAGCGGCGCGGCCTGGCCGACTATTTCGCGCCCACCAACATCCTCGGCCGCGCGGCGTCCGGCTCCGGCGAGCCCTTCGGCGGCCGCACCATGAACAGTGACCGCACGCTGGCCGGCGAGACGCCACCCTCGGGCGGCGTGCAGATGGCGCTGCCGGCCATGCCCCTGCCGGCGGAGATGACCGAGCAGGACGAGGAGGACACGCTGCCTCCCGAAGCCGCCCGTTCGGCCTACCCGCTGCGCCGCCCGGCGCCGGAGATGGCGATGGCGCGGCGGGTTGTCGCCACGGCGGAGCAGGAGGCGCAGGCCGCGCCGCCGCCCGGCGCCGCCACGCACGGCCCGGAACGCGAGGCGCTGGAGCGCGAGGCGCTGGACCGCGCCGCGGCCGAGATCCGCCGCAGCGTGGCCGACGATCCGCAGCTTGCCGAGCTGGCGCCGCAGCTGATGCTGGAGCAGGTGCGCGAGGGGCTGCGCATCCAGCTCGTCGACGCCGAGGGCCAGCCGGTCTTCGCCGCCGGGCAGGCGGCGCCCAATGCCCGTGGCCGCGCGCTGCTGATGCGCGTCGCCGCCGTCGTCGCGCGCCTGCCGAACCCTGTCGACATCAGCGGCCATACCGACGCCACGCCCTTCCGCGGCAATGCCGACCGCTCCAACTGGGACCTCTCGGCCGAGCGCGCCGGCGCCACGCGCCGCCTGCTGGTGGAGGCGGGCGTGGCCGAGGAGCGCATCCGCGCCGTCACCGGCCGCGCCGACCGGGAGCTGCTGCGCCCCGAGCGCCCGGAGGATGCCGCCAACCGCCGCGCCTCCATCCTGGTGGCGCTGCCCGAGACACCACGCCCCGCCGACCCCGGAGCTTCCCGATGATCCTGCTCGCCGGCTTCGGCGTCGTGCTCGCCTGCGTGTTCGGCGGCTACCTGGCGGCGGGCGGCAAGCTCGGCCCGATCCTGCATGCCCTGCCCTTCGAGATGCTCATCATCGGCGGCGCCGCCGTGGGCAGCTTCCTGATGTCCAACTCCATGGCGCATGTGAAGCACACGCTGGGCGGGCTGGCGAAGGCGCTCAAGGGCGCGCGCTACGGGCGGCAGGATTATCTCGACCTGTGCACGCTGCTGCACCGCCTGCTGCGCGTGGCGCAGACGCGGGGCGCCGTGGGGCTGGAGCCGCATATCGAGAAGCCGGAGGAGAGCAGCATCTTCACCGCCTTTCCGCGCATCCTGGCCGACCGCCATGCCACCGCGCTGATCTGCGACTATCTGCGCATGATCGGCATGAACGCCGACGACCCGCACCAGATCGAGGACGTGATGCAGCGCGAGCTGCGCAAGATCCGCGAGGAGGAGCTGCACGCCGCCCACGCCCTGCAGAGCGTGGCGGATGCGCTGCCGGCGCTCGGCATCGTCGCCGCCGTGCTCGGCGTCATCAAGACGATGGGCAGCATCGACCAGCCGCCGGCGGTGCTGGGCGCCATGATCGGCGGCGCGCTGGTGGGCACCTTCCTCGGCGTGCTGCTGGCCTACGGGCTGGTGGGGCCGCTGGCGAGCAAGCTGAAGGCTGTGGTGATGGAGGAGGCGAAGTACCTGGAGGTGGTGCGCGCCGTGCTCGTCGCCCACCTGCACGGCAACGCGCCGCAGGTGGCGGTGGAGGTCGGCCGCAAGACCGTGCCTTCCGACCTGATGCCGAGCTTCCAGTCGCTGGAGACCACCCTGAACGAGGCGGCGGCGGCCGCCTGAGCCGGGCGCCGCCGCAGCGGCGGCGCCCGGCTTTCCGTGCGCCGCGTCAGCGGCGCATGTTGATCGTCTCGTTCAGCATCTCGTCGCTGGTGGTGACGACGCGGGTGTTGGCGGTGTAGGCGCGCTGCGCCACGACGAGCTTCGAGAACTCGGCGGCGATGTCCACGTTGGAGCGCTCCACCGCGCTGCTGGAGAGGGTGCCGGCGCCCTGGGTGCCGGCCGCCTGCACCTGCATGGTGCCCGCCTCCGCGGTCATGCCGAAGGCCTGGCCGTCCATCCGCTGCAGCGCGTCCGGATTGGTGAAGGTGACGACGGGCACCTTGGCCACGGTACGGCTCTGTCCGTTGTCGTAGCTGACGACGACATCGCCATTGTCGCGGATGGCGGCGGAGCGGAAGGCGCCGGCGCGGCTGCCGTCGACGGTGACGCTGCGCTGCTCGTAGGCGGCGACGGGCCCCTGGGCGAGGTTGGCGAGGTTCAGGGTGAGCGCCGCGTCCCCGGCGCCCAGCACCGCCTGCGGTGGATTGTTGGTGAGCGCGCCGGTGTTCGCGTCGAAGGCGAGATTCGCCTCGCCGAGCGCCGCGCCCTCCGCCGTCGTTCCCGCGACATTCCACGCATTGTCGGCGGTGCGCGTCCAGGTCAGGTTCACCGTCTGCTGCTCGCCGGCCGCGTTGTAGATCTGCACCTGGCTCTGGATGGGGGCGGCGGCGCCCTTCGGCAGGCTGGCGTTCAGGGTCACGGTGCGCGTCGCGGTGGCCGGCAGCGGCGCATCGCTGATGCGGACCGGCGCCAGCACGCCCTGCTGCGCCTCGCCCGCCGCGTTGGCGGCCCAGCCCTGCAGCGCATAGCCGCTGCCATTGACCAGGTAGCCCGAGCTGTCCTTGCGGAAGTCGCCGGCGCGGGTGAAGAGCGGCTGGGTGTCGAAGGTCAGAGAGCCGTCGGCATTGCGGCCGGCGGCCTGCGCCACGCTGAACAGCCCATTGCCGGAAAGCGCCAGGGAGAGCGGGTTCTCCACCGTCTCCACCGAGCCCTGCAGCGAGACCGTGGCGCTCGGCGTGGCCACCACCGCGCTCGGCGCGTGGGTCCGCTCGTTCGATTGCGTCAGCAGGTTGGCGAAGCTGGTGTCGGTGCGCTTGAAGCCGATGGTCTGGCTGTTGGCGACATTGTCCGAGATGTGGCCGAGCGCGCGCGCCTGCGCGTTCATGCCGGAGATGGCGGTGGTCATGGAGCCGAACAGCGACATCCGCGGGGTTCCTTGCAGCGGGCCAGGGGCCTGTGCGGCAATGCCGCGGCCCGGATGAGGCAAGGCGGTTGCAACCGCCATGCCAGCCTGCCGGCGGGTCGGATGCGCCGCCGTGCCGGGTCCGGGTGGCAGGGATTGCCGGGCGGCCGGCAGTTTCTGCCGGGTGGCGGCGCCATGTGGCAGGGTCCGGGGGCCTGGCGGCGCGGGCCGCGCTCTGGCCCCGCTTTTGCTGGGGAGGCTTCGAGATCCTTCCAGGCCCACACCCATGATGCCTGCCATCGCCGCGCTTCCGACGCCGCCCCCCTGCCCCTCCGGCGCCAACGCGGCCGGGGCCGAGGGAGCATTCGCGGAGTTGTTCGCGGCGCTGGGCGAGGCGCCGGCCGCCGGCACGGCGCCCGCCGCCCCGAACGGCGCCGCCCCCGGCCGGGACGGCTTGCCGCTGTGGCAGGATGCCCCGCCGCAGGAACCGCCGGCCCCCGTGCCCGGCGCGGCGCCCGTCGTCGCCGCCTGGCTTCCGCTTCCGGCCGCGCTGCCGGTCCCGCCGCCGCCGGCCCCGCCGGCGCAGGACGCCGGCCAGGCCGAACCCGGCCTCGGCCAGCCGCGTGGCCGCACCGGCACCGCCCTGCCGCCCGCCCCGCAGGCCTCCTCACCGTCGCCCGGCCCGGCGGAGGGCGCGGCGAAGCCTGCTGTGGCAGCGCCCCCT
>NZ_JCACVY010000116.1:0-14447 GCF_058833935.1 Roseomonas sp. TS2
GTTCCGCTCGGAAAGATGCGCCACCTCATGCGCCACCACCGAGTCGAGCACCCAGCCCGGCGCCATCACCAGCCGCCAGGAGAAGGCCAGCGTGCCATCCGGCGCGCAGCTGCCCCAGCGGCTGCGCGTATCCTTCAGCCGCACGGCAGAAGGCGCCACCGCCAGCGCCGCCGCGTGGCGCCGCACCCGCGGCGCGATGCGCCGGCCGGCCTCGGCCCGCAGCAGCTCCAGCACGCGGCGCGGCAGCGCCTCCGGGGCGCCCCCCACCAGGATGCGGCCGCCGCGCAGCTCGGCCGGGCCGGCGGGGTGGCCGGGGCGGTGCAGGATGGGGTGCGGCACATCGCCCAGCGGCACCAGCGCGCCCGGCCCGAGCGGCCGGCGCGGCGCCAGCGCCGCCATCTCCCGCGCCACCCATTCAGCGTGCCGCCGCAGCAGCGCCAGCCCGGCCCGGCGGCCCGCCTGCGGCGGCAGGACAACGACCACCACCCCCGCCACCGGGTCGATGCGCAGCGAGACATGCCGGGCGCGCGCCAGCGGGCGCCAGCGCACCGGGCAGGCCAGGGCGGGCGAGGCCGCGCCGGCGCGCAGCCGCACCGCCTCCGGCCAGCCGGCCGGATGGCAGGGCAGGAGGCTCAGGCCGCGGCGGCGCGCTGGATGGCCGCCTCGAGATCGCGCATGCCGTAGGGCTTGGTGAGGAACAGCGCGCCCGAAAGCCCCGCCGCCGCCTGCTGCCCGCCATAGCCGGAGGCGAAGACGATGCGCAGCCCCGGCCAGCGCGCCAGCGCCTGCCGTGCCAGATCGGGGCCGGAAAGGCCCGGCAGGCCGATATCGGTCAGCAGCACGTCGAAGCCCTCGCGCTCCAGCACCCGCAGGGCGGCACGGCCGTCCCGCACGCCCACCGCCTGGAAGCCGAGGGCGGAGAGCATGTCCTCGGTGTCCATCAGGATCAGCGGGTCGTCCTCCACCAGCAGCACGCGGACGGCGCCGGCCGAGGCGGTCTCGGCCGGGGCGCGGTAGGCGGGCACGGGAACGCGCGGCGAGGCGGCGGCGGCCAGGGCCTGGCGGCGGTTGTTGAGGGTGTGGCGGATCTTGCGCGCCAGATCCTCGCGCCGGTAGGGCTTGGAGAGCAGGCTGACGCCCGGGTCGAGCCGGCCGCCATGGACGATGGCGTTCTCGGTGTAGCCGGAGGTGAACAGCACGGCCGCGTGCGGCAGCATGGCCTGCACCTGCCGCGCCAGATCGGGCGCGCGCACCGGGCCCGGCATCACCACGTCGGTGAAGAGCAGGTCGATGGAGACGCCGCTGCGCGCCAGGGTGAGCGCGCTCTGCCCGTCCGAGGCCCGCAGCACGGTGTAGCCGAGGTCGTTCAGCATATCGACGACGGTGGCCTGCACGACCGGGTCGTCCTCCACCACCAGGATGGTCTCGCTGCCCCCCTCCACCGGCGACAGGGTGAGCGGCGGCAGCACCTCCTCCGCCTCGCGGCTGCGCGGCAGGTAGATGCGCACCGTGGTGCCCTGGCCCGGCTCGGAATAGATCTTGATGTGGCCGTGGCTCTGCTTGACGAAGCCATAGACCATGGAGAGGCCGAGGCCGGTGCCGCGCCCTTCCCGCTTGGTGGTGAAGAAGGGCTCGAACACCTTCTCCAGCAGCTCGGGCGGGATGCCGGCGCCGGTGTCGGAGACGGCGAGCATGACGTACTGGCCCGCCTTCACCTCCTCATGCTGCAGGGCGTAGAAATCGTCCAGCATGGCGTTGCCGGCCTCGATGGTCAGGCGCCCCGTGCCGTCCATCGCATCGCGCGCGTTCACCGCCAGGTTCAGCAGGGCGTTCTGCACCTGGTCCGGATCGGCCAGGGTGTTCCACAGCCCGCCGGCGATGACGGTCTCCAGCTCGATCGCCTCGCCCAGGGCACGGCGCAGCAGGTCGTCCATCTCGCGCACCAGCCGGCCGAGATTGACCGGGCGGGGCTCCAGCGGCTGGCGGCGGGCGAAGGCGAGAAGCTGCGAGGACAGCTTGGCGCCACGGTCCACCGCGCCCAGCGCCGCATCCAGCCGGCGCAGGTCGCCGGCGGAAAGCTGGGCCCGTTGCAGCATCTGCAGGTTGCCGCTGAGGATCTGCAGCAGATTGTTGAAGTCGTGCGCCACGCCGCCGGTGAGCTGGCCGATGGCCTCCATCTTCTGACTCTGGCGCAGCGCGGCCTCGGTGCGGCGGCGCTCCGCCTCGCTCTCCTCCAGGGCGCGGGTGCGCACGCGCACCATCTCCTCGAGCTGGTTCTTGTAGAGTTCCAGCTCGTCCGCCACGCGCTTCTGCTCGGTGATGTCGTAGCCCAGCACGAAGATGCCGGACACCAGGCCGTCACTGTCGAGGATGGGCTGAAAGACGAAGTCGAGGAAGCGCTCGACGATCTCCGTGCCGCCGAGCCGGCGCAGGGAGGCGGGCATGGAACGGCCGTTGAAGGCGCGGCCGGTGGCATAGACCTCGTCGAGTATCTCGAAGAAGGGCTGCCCGTTCAGCTCCGGCAGGGCATGGCGCACCGGCTTGCCGAGGATGTCGTCATGTCCGACCAGGCTGAGATAGGCCTCGTTGGCGATCTCGAAGACATGGTCCGGCCCGCGCAGGAAGGCGGCGAAGGCGGGGGCCTGCTCGACGAGGCGGCGCAGCTGCGTCCGCTCGGCATCCAGCGCCCAGTTCGCCGCCTGCACCTCCTGCGCCCGGCGGAACACGGCGCCCTCCAGCGAGGCCTCCGCATCCAGGCCGGCCTCGCCCTGCTCGGAGCTCATGTGGACCCGGCGGCGCAGCGCCTGGATCTCGGTCACGTCGTCGGTCTGCTGGAGGATGTAGCGGACCTCGCCATCCGCATCGAGGATCGGGGTGTGCGTGGCGCTCCAGAAGCGCTCCTCGAACAGCGTGCCGCTGTTGTTGTCCGTGCGGGGAATGGCGTAGCGGATCAGCGCCAGGGTATGTTGCGCGCGGGTCTGCAACACCGTCTGCAGCGACTTGCGGAGCTGCCGCGCGCCCTCCCCGTTCGGATCGTGCGGGCCGGAGGGGAAGGCATCGAAGATGTTGCGGCCGAGGATGTCCTCCGCCTGCCGCTCGGTGACACGGAGATAGGCGCGGTTGGCCCAGACGAGGACGAAGCGGGCATCCATCACCACGTAGGGATGCGGCGCAGCCTCCAGCCATGCCTCAAATTCCGTGGGAGCGAAGGCAGAGCGCAATGGACAAGAATCCCTGGGCAGACCGCATGACACCTGTCGCCAGATGAGGGGCCGGGCGGGCGGAAAAACAAGGACGGCGCCTGCGGCGCGGTACCGGAGCGCCACCTCAACGGCGGAGGGGCGCATCGCACCCTCCTGCCGGATTCGTGGGAAAAAGGGAAGCCCGAAGCGCGACCTTAGCCGGGAAACCCCTTCAGCTCGATCTCGACGAAGCTGAAAGCCGCGGAGCCGGAATTCACGACATTGTGCTCGACGCCGGCGGGCCGCTCATAGGAGGTGCCGGGGGTCAGGCTGACATCGGCGGTCTGCCCGCCCGGCAGCTCCAGCAGCATGGTGCCGGCGGAGACCGGCACCACCACGTATTTCCAGCCATGCCGGTGCCAGCCCGTCTCCGCCCCCACCGGAAAGTCCCAGCGGGTGACCCGCAGATCGTCGTTGTCGATCTGCACGGTGGCGGTGGCGGGCGGGCGGCAGCGCAGCGGCTCATTCATGGCGGGGACCTTTCCTGGGTGGGGACGCAGATCGGCTACGGCGAAACACGGCGCCGGGCAGACGGTCCGCCCGGGCCGGGAGGGACTTGGCCTGGCTCATCGCCCAGGCTTCCGCGGCGGGGCGCCGGGCGTCTCCGGCCCCGGTTCCTCGCCGGGCCACTCGCCGGGCCACTCGCCGGGCCACTCGCCGGGCCAGTCCGCCGCATGGTCCTCCAGGTCGCGCGCCGCGCGCTCCGGCACGGCGCGGCCACGCACCGAGGCGCCGGCGCGGTGCACCGTCTCGGGGTCGCCGGAGACCAGCGGGTGCCACCAGGGCAAATCCTTCCCCTCCGACACCAGCCGGTAGGCGCAGGAGGGCGGCAGCCAGTCGATCTTCGCCAGGCGCTTCGGCGTCAGCTTCACGCAGTCGGGCACATGCTCGCGGCGGTTGGGGTAGTCGCGGCAGCGGCAGCTCCCGGTGTCGAGCAGGCGGCAGGCCACGTTGGTCCAGACCAGCGCCTCCGTGTCCTCGTCACGCAGCTTGTGCAGGCAGCAGCGGCCGCAGCCATCGCACAGGCTTTCCCACTCGGACCGGCTCATCGCCGGCAGCGTCTTGGTCTTCCAGAACGGCGGTTCAGCACCCATCGGCCCACACTAGGCCGGCACGGCTTGACGCGGGAGGGAACGGAGAGCGAACATGGGCGGGATGGCCGAGATCTCCCCCCTTCCCTCCATTCCGGAGCGGACCTTGACGGTGTGCCGCGCGGCGGCGCGGCTCTGCGGCCGGCTGGGCTGGGCGCCGGTGCTGGAGGTGCCGCTGCCCACTGGCCGGCGGCTCGACATCCTGGCGCTGGAGCCGGATGGCGGCTTCACCGCCATCGAGGTGAAGAGCTGCGCGCGCGACTTCCTCAGCGACGGCAAATGGCACGAGTACCGGGAATGGTGCGACCGGCTGTTCTTCGCGGTGGATCTCGATTTCCCGCAGGAATTGCTGCCGGAGGATGTCGGGCTGATCGTGGCGGAGGGGGGAGAGGCGGCCATCCTGCGGCAGCCGGCGGAGCACCGGCTGGCCCCGGCGCGGCGCAAGGCGCTGCTGCTGCGCTATGCGCGGCTGGCGGCGGGGCGGCTGCAGGGGCTGTGCGACCCGGCCGGCGCGGCGGAGCTGCGCGCGGCGCTGCGGGTCGAGTGAAGGCCGAACTTCAGGACCAAGTCTCAGGGCCAAGTCTCAGGGAATGTCCTCGGGGAAGCGGTGGAGGCCGTCCGGCCCGAGGGGCAGCGGCATCGACCAGCGCACCGCCGCCAGGGGCAGCGGGCCGTAGAGATGCGGGAACAGGCCAGGGCGCCTGCCGCCGCTGGCCGGCTCCCAGCGCAACGCCACGCCCAGCGCCGCCGCATCCGCGGCGACCAGCCAGAGGTCGGGCTGGCCGGCGCGGTGCTTCGCGGCGCTGGCGCGGAGCTGGGCCGCGGTCGAGAAGTGCAGGAAACCATCCCGCGCATCCTCGGCGCTGCCGCGATACTGGCCGGCGGCGCGGGCCTCGCGCCAGTCCGCGTCGCGGACCATGGTGTAGATGAGGGGCTCCATCCCCTCCGTTTAGCGGGGCTCGACGCGGTAGAACAGCATGCAGCCGATCTCGGCCAGCGGCGGCACGCCGACCGCCCAGGGCGGCAGCTCGTCCACGTCATGCGCGTGGGTGGCGCCGCCGGTGGAGTCCGCCAGGGCGCCGGAGGCGGCGCGCACGGCGATGCGGCGGCAGATGGCATAGGCCGGGTCGCCCGGCGGGATGGCCAGCATCAGCGCATGGCGCAGGTGGTTGCGGTTCCAGCAGGAGAACTGGAAGGGCGCGCGGCAGATGGCCGACAGCCCCTGGCCCCAATGCGTCACCGCGCCGCTCTCGGCCAGGCGGACGCGGTTCATGATGGTCGCGGCCAGCGCCTCGATGGCGCGGACCGGGCGGGTGCCGGCCTCGGCCCAGAGGGTCATGGCCAGGATGTCCTGGGCCGGCAGGGTCAGCACGTCGATGGTGCGGGACAGGGCGATGCTCATGTGAGGGGCTCTCTCAGCTGCGGTCTTCGGAGCGCCAGCCACGCTGGGCGGATTGCAGGGCCGCAGCAGCCGTGGCGGCTCGGGTGGCCGCATCGAGCTTCTCCTCGATGCGCAGCAATTGCCGGCTGAGGCGCTGGTCGACATCGCGGATCAGCGACAGCGGCACATAGGTGCGCGCCACCTCCAGCTTGAAGGCGGCGAGCTCGTCCCGCGTGCGCGCGAGCGCGTCGTAGTCGGCCCGCGGCGCCTCCTCGCCGCAGCGCTCGTCCGCGCCACGGCGCAAGCCGCGCAGCATCCAGGCGAGCAGCACCAGGATCGGGGCCTGGGCGACGGTGGCCAGCGTCTGGGGTTCCAGATCAAGCGGGTTCATCCGGCCCTCCTTGGCCTTCTTGAACACCACAGGCGCCGGCGCCACCCTCCGGGAAGGGGGCACCGACGCCTGCCGTGACGGTTGCGATGGAACGATGTGGAACGAGCCGTATCTTGAGACCTGCTGCCGCTCGGCGCTGCACAGGCTGCGCCTGGCGGGCCCGCTGGGCCGGCCCGATGGGCTGAAGGATGGCCCCTGCCTGCACCGGCTGGCCGGCATGGGCCTCGCCGCGCCACGCGCGGATGGGCGCTTCCGGCTGACGGCCGAGGGGGAAGCGCGGCATGCGGCGGACGTGCTGAAAACCCGGCGGGCTGCCTGAGCCAAGGCGCAATTGCGGCGCTGACGGAGGAACCTTACGGGCCATTCGGGCTATTATCAACAAAAAGTGAATTCGAATGGCAATTTTTTTATTGCGCCGCCATGCCGCGCCATCCAGGCGGCCGCGGCGCGGGCGGCAATCCCGGCAGGCGCACCGGCTCGGCCAGCAGGCAGCCGGAGAGCGCATCGAGCGCGTCGTCGCGCGTGCCGGGCGTGTCGGGCTTCCATTCCGCCAGCTCGGCGGCGAAGGGCGTGCGGAACACCTGGGCATGCGCGTGCAGGCGCCGCCCCGCCAGCACCGGGTCCAGCGCCGCCAGGATGCGCTCCTGCTTCGGGCGGTGGCTGTGCTGCTCGACCACGGCGCAGGCGGCGCCGGCACGCGCCAGTTCCCGCCGCAGCAGGCTGGGCAGGAAGCGGCCGATGCCGTTCGTCTCCACCCGCAGCACCGGCAGCATCAGCTCGCCGGCGAGACGCGCCACCTGCCGGCATTGCTGGGTGGCCGGGTCCTCCGGTGAATCCGGGTCGTGCGTCAGGTAGGCCAGGCGGTGCAGGTAGTGGTTGCCCTCCGCATCGGCGAAACAGGCCGCCAGCACGCTGCCGTCGCCCCGGCCGGGGCGGCCATAGGCGGGGTCCCAGAAGCCGCCGCCCGAGACCATGCGGCGGCCGAGCAGGCTGAGCACCGGCCGCCCCAGCGCCTCGCGGTAGTCGATCTCCTCGGCGTAGCGGATGATCTGCGCCGGGTCGAACCGCGCGGCCCCCGCCGAGACGGCGCGCAGCAGCATCTGGCGGGTGAAGTGTAGCGGGCCGACGCGGTCGCGCAGCTGCTCCACCGCCGGCACGGGGAAGCGCTCGGGCCAGGCGCTGCCGCCGGCAGCGTCGAGCAGCGGCACCACCAGGCGGCGGTAGCCGGCGAGATAGGCGCCCTCCGTGCCCGGCGGCACGTAGAGGCTTTCCGCGCAGTGCGGCGTGCCGACATAGAGGATCGTGCCGCCCGGCGTCAGGATGAACTCCGTCTCCGCCAGCCGCTCGCGCAGCTCCGCGCGCTTGCCCGGCGTGTCGCAATTGCCGGCCACCTCGACATCGTCGCAGATGATGACGTCGGCGCGGGTGCCGGTGATGTTGCCGCCGAGGCCGGCGGCCAGCATCGAGGGGTCGCGCAGCGCGCCGGCGCGGCGGACGGTGAAGCGGTCCGACGCCCAGGCCTCCGGCGCGTCCGGCAGCAGGTGGCGGCAGAGCGGGTGCCGCTCGATGATGCGCCGCACCGTGGCCACCATCTTGGTGGCCAGCGGATGGTCGGCCGCCAGCACCAGGATCCGCGTCTCCGGCCAGCGCGCCAGCAGCCAGGCGCAGTAGAGGCCGACCAGCGTGGACTTGCCGCAGCCGCGGAAGGCCATCAGCAGCAGCCGGTTGTCGCCGGCCGCGCGGCGGCCCGCCAGCCAGCGCAGGATGCGCCGGTGCACGGCGGGCGTGCCCTGCCCCGCCTCGATGTTCCAGACCCAGACGAACTCGATCAGCTCAACCGGCGGCTCCGTCATCGGTGTCGCTCTCCTCCTCAGCCTCCAGAGAGGCATCGGCCAGGGCGCCGCGCGCCTGGCGCAGCAGGGCCACGGCATGTGCCATGCCCTGCTCCTCCCCGCTCGCGCAGGCCGCGCGGGCGAGCTTCATCAGGTGTTCCAGATGCGTCAGGGCGGCCTTCGCCGCGGCATGGTGCGCGGCGAAGGCCTTGGCATCGTCATGCGTGCCGGGCACGGGCCCGCGCACCACGAAGGCGTTGTAGTCGTCCACCACATGCCGGATGGCACGCTGCAATTCCTCCGCGACAAGTTCGGTGCGGCTCACAGGCGCGGCTTCACGGCGCGCACGAACAGCGTACCGGCCGCCAGGTCGATCGCCGTGGAGGCATGGCGGTTGCGGAACTGCACCGTCACCGTGCCTGGCGCGCCGGCCGTGGCCGAGGTGGTGATGGTCGGCACCGTCTCGACGAAGGCCGAGAGGGCGGTGTAGCTGGCCTGCACGAAGTCGCCGCCGACCACGCCGGGCACCGGCACCACCTGCGTGGCGGTGGCGCCGGCGGCGAGGTTCCCCAGGTCGAAATCGAGGCTGCCGGTGTATTCGCGCACGCCCCATCTGCGGCCGCCGCCATAGACCAGCGCGGGCGAATGCAGCGGCGAGCAGTAGAGGCGCAGCGCCTTCAGCACCGCGCCGGCGGAGCCGCCGCGCACGCCGATGGCGGCGTAGCGCGCATTGGCGTGCAGCGTGACGCGCTGCAGACGGTTGATCGGGAAGCCCCCCACCAGGCTGTCGAGATCGGCGTTGCCTTCCCAGAAATGGCTCGGGCTGCCAGACCACAGCGTGTTCATGTTGGAGAGCATGACGCGGCTCGCCTCGCCCAGCACCGCCTCGCCGGCGTCGAACTGCATCACCACCGGGCGCAGCTCGCTGCCCTCGGCGGCGAGGAAGAACTCCTTGCACTCCCCGCAATCGACGATGAAGGCGAGGGCGCGGCTGGTCGGCAGGCCGACGCTGTCCGAATTCAGCGTGATCTGCGACAGGCCGGCGAAGGCGAAGCCGGACAGCGTGGCCGGTGGACCGGCGGGGTTGCCGGACAGCACCGCCATCTGCTCGAACCCCGCGCCATCGGCCGTGTCGATCGTCTGGCGGAAGGCGCGGCGCCGGACATTCTCCGCCGCCGCCACCAGGCGGGGGGCGCCATGCGCCGCCGTCGCCTGGTGCAGCGCCACCACCGTGCCGCCGGCGCGCGTGGCCGCCGCGGTGTAGTCGATGGCGGCGCCGGTGAAGGCGTAGGTGCCGGCATAGGCCACCTCGTAGAGGCAGTCATTGGCGCCACCGGCATGCCGCGCCACATACGGGCTGCACTGCTCCATGCGAACATTGCGCGCGACGATGCCGCGCTCGTCCCCCGCCTCCAGCAGGAAGGGGATGGCGTCCACCGTGCCGGGCGTCCCCTGGCGCTGCAGCTCGAAGGCGGGGCCGTAGAAGGTGTGCGCATTGTGCCGCGGATAGGCTCCGGGCGCGCAGGAGAAGCGCACGCCGAAGCGCGAGATCTCCGGATGCACGCTGCCGCTGTTGGCGAAGTGGCCGCCGACGTAGCGGATGGAATTGTTCCAGGCGCCGGCGCTGCTGGTGCGGATGTCGAGGCCGATGCGGTTGTTCACCAGCCGGCCGAGATGCAGCGTGCTGTCCTCGAAGCCCAGCTCGTCGCCCAACGTGCGGACGCCGATGGTGAAACCCTCCACCTGGCGGATCTCGACGAGGCAGGCATCGAGGTTGCGCAGCAGCAGGCCGATATCCGCCTCGCTGGCCCAGTCGGAGAGGCTGGCGCGCAGCACGCGCAGCCCCTGGTAGAGCTTCGCCTGGTTGCGCGTCGCAGCGCCGTCGCCGATGGTCAGCGCCGGCTCGCCGCCGAGCCCGGCATAGACGATGCTGCCGCGCATGATCAGCCCGGCGGCGGCGCCCGGCAGCACCAGCGGCATGCTGGTGCGGTGGCTGCCCTCGCCGATCTCCAGCAGCTTTCCGGCGGCGGCGGCGGCGTTCATCGCCGCCTGCAGGGCGGGGCCGTCATCGCTGATCCCGTCGCCGGCGGCGCCGAAGTCGCGCGCCGTCAGCCGCTCGGCCAGCTTGTCCTCGACGGTGCGCGGGATGGCGCCCTCGAACGGCGCCTCCAGCACCGGATCGCGCGGCACGGCGGTGACGTTGCCCAGGCTGTCGAAGCCGAGCAGCCGGTTGGCGCGGCCGCCACGGCCGGGCAGCACGAGCTGCGCCGGCAGGTCGCCCGGCCCCGTGCGCACCGTGTTGGCGATCTCGTCGCGCAGGCCCTGCAGGATCGCGGTCTGCCGGTCCAGCTCGTCGTTCAGCACCTTGGCGCGCAGCACGCCGTTCGGCTGGAAGTCGGTGACGCGCTCGATCGGCAGCACGCGGCGCAGCAGAACCTGCCGCCCGGCGCCGGGCGGCGCATCGAACACCACCGTGCCGCCTTCCGAGGCGCCGGCGCCCTGCACCGCGTAGCCACCGGACTGCACGAGGCCATCGACGCGAACTTCCAGGTCCCCGGCTTCAAAGATGGGAAAGGGATAGACGAAGGTGGTCAGCGCGCCATCCGCCGCGTAATGCACACGCGGCGTGATGTCGCCGATGCGGATATGCTCGGCCATGCGGATCTCTCATGCGGATGGTGGGATGGAGCGGCCGCCGGCCGCGGACGTGCCCGTCGGGCCGCGCTAGTCCAGCAGCGAGCGCAGCGCCCCGCCGAAGCTGGAGCCGGCGCGCAGCCAGGTGGTCAGCGAGCCATCCTCGCGCAGCAGCGAGCTGCGGCCCGCCGCCATGCGCGCGGCCGCCGCCTCCTGGCTGCCCTGCGCCGTCTCCGCGGCATCCTGCTCCAGCCCGGTGGTGATGGCGGCGGCAGAGCCCTGGTCCGGGCTGACACCGGCCGCCGCGAGGCGCGCGCGGGTGGAGGCCACGGTGCGCTCCAGCCGGTCCTGCCGCGCGCGCGCATCCGCCTCCTGCTGGGCGGCGATCTGCTGCTGGCGCGCGGCGAGGCTGGCGGCCTCCTGCTGCTGCTGGGCGCGGGCCTGGGCGGCCTGCGCCTGGCCCTGGCGCACCGTGCCGTAGAGCGAGGCACCCGTGCCGACGAGCGTGGCGATGGGGGCAAGCTGGGCCATCAGTCGGTCATCCTCGTCTCGATGGTGACGGAAAGCAGGGTGAGCGGCAGCGGCGTGTCGCCCTCGATGCGCCAGAGCGGCCGCATCGTGTCGCGCCGCCAGCCGAAGGCGCGCAGCGTCACGTCGCCGGTGAAGCGGAGCGGCGCGGCATCGAGCAGCGCCGTGTCCAGCCGGCGGAACGGCACGGGCTGCGCGCCGCGGCCGAGATCGACCGAGAGCGCCGCCGTCTCCAGCACGCGGAAGCTGGCGGCCACCAGCCGCAACGGGCCGCTGCGGCTGCCGCCGGCGCTCAGCAATTGCGGCGGCAGCGGCTCGATCACATGGCTGAAGCCGAGACCGACCTGCACCGCGCCGGCCGGCTCGTCGAGCGTCACGCCGCCGGACAGCACGGTGAAGGTGCCGTGCGGCGCGCCATCGGCCACCACCTGCACGGCGCGACCCTGGAGGTGGCCGAGGCCCGTCCAGTGCGCCTTCGGCGTGTCGGCGCTGCCGGTCAGCCCGGCATCGACGGCGAGCGCATCGTCGAAGCGCTCCAGCCGCACCGTGCCGGCGCGCTCCACGGCGCACCACACCACGCCGTCGATCTCGGCCAGGGCGCGGAAGGCACCCTCCGTCTCCTGCCGCGTCCAGGCCGTCACCTGCTCGGCGCGGTAGAGCGTCAGGGTGGAGAGGCTGCCATCGGCCATCGCCACATGCAGCAGGCGGCGCGTCTGGTCGTAGGCCAGCGAGACCGGGTTCTGCACCAGGTGGCGCGCCATCATCGCCAGGTCGCTCGCCTGGTAGGCCTGCTGCACGTCGGTATAGGCGAATTCATGCACCGCCTGGCCGGAGCGGGCGACGAAGATGGTGCTGCCATCGACGTCGACGGGCGGGAGGATGCGGCTGTTCGGCATGCCGATGCGCGTCTGCCGGTGCAGCTGGATCGAGGCCGGCGTCATCGGGTCGCCCGTCACCATCCATTCGGCGCCCGAGGTGAAGACCTGCAGGTGCCGCCCCGAGAACACCGCGCGGATGGCGTTCACCTGGTCCGACAGCAGGCCGAACTCGATCGCCTGGTCATCGAGGCCGGTGCCGAGGTCGAAGTTGAACAGATCGCCCGAGCGGGAGAGCCAGAGCCGGTTCGGCAGGTCGCGCGAGCCGCCCAGCACCAGGCGGTCCTGGTGGAAGCAGGCCGTCGCCGGCCAGCCGCGCACGCTGCTGAAGGCGGCCTCGTCCCAGTCCTGCGTGGCCGCGGCCGCGGCCAGCGTCTCCACCACCTGCGCGGTGGCGCTGGTGGCCGAGGCCACCGCCGTCACCGTCACGCGCCGGCCGCCGATGCGGAGCTGCGAGCCGGCATGGCCGGCCTCGAAGAAGGGTGCGCTCGCCGTCAGCGTCACGCTGCCGGTGGTGCCGCCCGGCGTCATCGTCACGCCAGGGTCGGCGAAGCGGAAGAACGGCGCGGCGATCCAGTTCCAGCCGCCGAGATTCCAGCTCGTGTGGCTGCTGCGCGTCACACGCTGCGGCGGCATCGCGGGGTGCAGCAGCAGCAGCGTGTCGGCGCTCTGGGTGTGGGCGATCTGGTCCAGCATCGCGCCGGTCCAGGGCGCCGCCAGCGTCGCCACCAGCAGGTCGCCCAGATAGACGTCGAGGCGCTGATGCGTCAGCGCCAGCAGGTAGCTCTGCTCCGTGTTGAACTCGAAGGCGATCAGCCGCGCGGCGCCGGGCAGCGTCGCCACATGGCGCAGGCCGGGCCGGCGCGTCACGCCGCCGGTGGGCTGGATGAACACGTTGCGCAGGCGGCGCGCGCCGTTCTCGAAGGCGCGCAGATCGCCCCGGCCCAGCAGCTGGTCGCCGAGTTCGCCCGCGGTGAAGCTGGTCTTGGTGCTGCGGCCGGCGGCCATGCTCTCACCCCCTTGCGGAAATCAGCGGAAAATCCTCGATCGCGCGCACCGTCTGCTGCTGGCTGTCGATCAGCCGGGCCTGGCGCGTCTCGTGCTCGGCCAGGCGCTGCAGCATCTCGGCGCGGCTGCCGCTCTCGGTGAGCGGGATGCAGAACTCCGCCGCCAGCCGCGCCACCAGCGCATTGGCGAAGAAGGCCGGGAAGGCGCTCTCGTCCGGGCGGAACAGGTAGGTCAGCGTCACCGCCGCGGCATCGGTGTGCAGGCGGTGCTCATGGATGCGGTAGTCGATGCCGCGCCCCGCGCCGGCGCCGCCGGCGGACAGGATGCGCAGGAAGTCGGCGGGGAGCTGGTAGGCGTGGGCGTAATCGGCGTGGGGCACGGCCACGAGGCGCGGCAGCGCCATCTGCCCCGTCGCGAAGCTCCAGGGATGCGCCGAGAGCAGCGCGTCGCGGATCGCCGGATACAGGTTCGCCGCCACCTCCGCCTCGGCGGTGCCCTCGTCGAGGGAGGCGACAGGCTGCGCGCCGATCTTCAGCAGGGCACGCGAGCAGAGGACGAGCGCGGACAGCGCCATCGCGAAACTCCTTCGTCAGGGAAAAAGGATCAGGGGCCGGGAGGCTTCCCCCGGCCCCGCGCGCCTCACTCGGCGGTGCGCATGCGCACCACGCCGGCCTGGTCGATCAGCACCGCGCCCTGGCTCATCATGTTGTTGACGAAGTAGGCCGCGCGGTCGCCATGCCAGGTGATGTCGGTCGAGACCTCCTGCGCCACGGCGTGGCCAATCGCGGTCTTGTGGTAGAAGTAGCAGAAGCGCAGGCTGCCGCTCTTGGTCAGGCCGGAATGCGGCATCCAGGTCGCGCCCAGCCAGCGCTTGACCTGCGTGCCCTTCCAGGGCAGGTCGGCATCGCCCACATAGTTGCTGTTGGCGAACTCCTCGATCTGCAGCAGCTCGCTCCACTGCTTCCAGCCGACGATGGCGAAGCGGTTGCCATCATCCGGCACGTCGGCCGCGCCGAGCATCTCGAAGGCCTTCAGCACCTTCGCGCGGGTCAGGCCATCGGTGTCGGTGGTGCCGGCGGCGGTGCCCACCGCCTCGTTGGTGGCGGTGTCGAGCGCCGCGATGATCAGCTCGTCGGTCTTGCGGCCGAGCGCGTAGGCGCCGGCATTGGCCACCACCTGGCGCTCGTCGATGTTGGTCTTCAGCTCGTCGAGCCGGTCGATCCACTCGCCGGCATAGTAGTCCTGCAGGAAGCACTCGACGTTGGAATGCGCCAGGTTCATCACCGGCACGGCGCCGTTGCGCGCCTTGGCCGCCGCGGTGCCGTGGCCCACCACGGGGAAGACGGTGGAGGCGCCGCGCACGCCGCCCTTGCTGCGCACGGTCGGGCGCAGCTTGCTGCCCTGGCGCTGATAGGCGTCGTGCACCTCGGACTGGAACTGCTTCGCGAAGACCTGGTCGATGGAA
>NZ_JCACVY010000117.1:0-14361 GCF_058833935.1 Roseomonas sp. TS2
GCCGCCAGGATCTCGATGGAGCCGGCCCAGGCCGCTTCCGGCCCCTGCGCGCCGGGGCAGATCAGCCCCAGCCCGCGGCCCGCAGCGCCCAGCGCGGCGGGCAGGATGCCGGCCACCGGCCCGATCGCGCCATCCAGCGCCAGCTCGCCCAGCGCGGCGAAGCCCGCCAGCTCCTCGCGCGGCACGATGTCCATTGCCGCCAGCAGCGCCAGGGCGATGGGCAGGTCGAAATGGCTGCCTTCCTTCTGCAGCCCGGCGGGGGCGAGGTTCACCAGCACCCGCTTCGGCGGCAGCGCCAGCCCCAGCCCGGTGAGGGCGGCGCGCACACGCTCCCGGCTCTCGGCCACCGCCTTGTCCGGCAGCCCCACCAGGATGAAGGCCGGCAGGCCGGGGGCGATCTGCACCTGCACCTCCACCGGCAGCGTCTCGATGCCGGAGAAGGCGAAGCTGGCGAGGCGGGCAATGCTCATGGAGCGGGACGATACGGCCCCGCTCCGGGGTGTTCAACCTATTGGTTCTTCAGCGGCCCCAGCCGGTGAGGAAGCGCTCCAGCAGCCCGCCAATCTTCTCGGCATTGTAGCCGCCCTCCTGCACCACCGCCGTGGGCAGGCCGAGGCCGGAGAGCATGGCGCCCGCGCGGGCGAAGCCGTCCGCGCTGACGCGCAGGTAGCTCAGCGGCTCGTGCTCCGAGGCATCGAAGCCGAGCGGCACCACCAGCGCCTCGGCGCCGAACTCCCGCGCCCGCGCGGCGGCGGCGGCGACGGCCTCCAGCCACGCATCGTCGCCGCTGCCCTGGGCGAGGGGCAGGTTCAGGTTGCAGCCGGCGCCCGCGCCGCCACCCGTCTCGCCGGCATAGCCGACATACCAGGGGTAGTAGCCCGCCGGGTCGCCATGGACCGAGACGGTCAGCACGTCGCCGCGTTCCCAGAAGATGCCTTGGGTGCCGTTGCCATGGTGGGCGTCGATGTCGATGACGGCGACGCGCTTCGCCCCCGCCCGGCGCAGATGCTCGGCGGCGAGCGCGCTGTTGTTGACGTAGCAATGGCCGCCGGCGCGGGCGGCATAGGCGTGGTGGCCGGGCGGGCGGCTCAGCGCGTAGGCGGTGCCGCCCTGGGCCGCCACATCGGCCGCCGCCAGGGCGCAGCTCGCCGCGCCGAGGATCGATTCCCAGCTGCCGGGGCCGATCGGGCAGGCGGTGTCGGCCGTGTACCAGCCGGTGCGGCCGACGATCCCGCTGGCCATGGTGGCGCCCTGCGCCAGCATCTCGGGCGCCGGGTGCATGTTGGCCACCACCTCGGGGCCCTTCTCGGGCAGCGCCGCCCAGGCCTCGGCGGCCTCGGCGAGGAAGGCCACGTAGCCTTCGTCATGCACGGCGAGCAGCGCCTCGCGCGGGGCGGTGGGCGCCATCTCCGGCGCCGCGCCCATGGCCTCTAGCGCGGCGAGCAGGGCCTCGGCCCGCCCCGGCACCTCGAAGTTGCGGCGCACCTGGCCGCGCTGGAGGAAGAATTGCGGCGTGTGCCGCGACTGGTCGGGATGGGCAAAGGCTCGCATGAACGGAGGTTATGCCTGCCATGCGCCCTTGTCGATCCGCCCAAGGCAGGGCTAGCGTTCGTTCCAGGGAAGTTTCATCGGGAGAGCCCAAATGGGTCTGTCACGTCGTGGCCTCATGGCCACAGCGATCGTTTCCCCCTGGCTGATGCGCGCCGGGGATGCGCTGGCGCAGGGCATCCAGCCCAAGCGGGGCGGCACGCTGACCACCATCGTCAATCCCGAGCCGCCGGTGCTGCATGTCGGCGTCAACAACCAGGCGCCGACGCTGATCGTCGGCGGCAAGATCTTCCAGGGGCTGCTGCGCTACAGCGCCAAGCTGGAGCCGATGCCGGAGCTGGCGAAAAGCTGGGAGGTGAGCGCCGACGGGCTGGAATACACCTTCCACCTGCAGGAGAACGTGAAGTTCCACGACGGCCAGCCGATGACGGCCGAGGACGTGGTGTTCTCCATCATGAAGTTCCACATGGAGGTCTCGCCCCGCGCCCGCGGCGTCTTCGCGCGCATCAAGGAAGGCGTGGCGGTGGACGCGAACACGGCGAAGTTCGTGCTCTCCGCGCCCTTCGAGCCCTTCCTGCTGATGTTCGACGTGACGGTCTCGGCCATCGTGCCGAAGCACCTGTTCGACGGGCAGGACTACCGGCAGGCGCCGGCGGTGCAGAAGCCCATCGGCACCGGGCCGTTCCGCTTCGTCGAGTGGCAGCGCGGCAACTTCATCAAGCTGGAGCGCTTCGAGGGCTACTGGAAGCCGGGCCAGCCCTATCTCGACTCGATCATCTACCGCGTGGTGCCGGACAGCCAGAGCCGCCGCCTGGCGCTGGAGACGGGCCAGGTGCAGCTCACCCAGTCGAACGACATCGAGCCCTTCGACGTGCCGCAGATGCGCGCGCGCCCCAACCTCGAGGTGCAGACGGCGGGGTGGGAATATTTCGGCCCGCTGATGTGGCTGGAGCTGAACCACCGCGTGAAGCCGCTCGACGACGTCCGGGTGCGCAAGGCGCTGGCCCATGCGGTGAACCGCGACTTCATCGCCCAGCGCCTGTGGTTCGGCATCGGCAAGCCGGCCACCGGCCCGGTCGCCAGCTCCACCCGCTTCTACGACGCCAGCGCGAAGATGCCGGCCTACAATGTCGAGGCAGCGAAGAAGCTGCTGGACGAGGCGGGGCTGAAGCCGAACGGGCAGGGGGTGCGCTTCACCATCCGCCACCTCTCGCTGCCCTATGGCGAGGTGTTCACCCGCCTCGGCGAGTTCCTGCGGCAGTCGCTGCGGCAGGTGGGTGTCGATCTCCAGCTTGAGAGCGTCGATGTCGGCACCTGGGCGCAGCGCACGGCGAACTGGGAGTTCGATACCACCATCAACTATCTCTACCAGTATGGCGACCCGACGCTCGGCGTCGAGCGCAGCTATGTCTCCACCAACATCAAGAAGATCCTGTTCTCCAACGTGGCCGGCTACGCCAACCCGAAGGTGGACGCGCTGTTCACCCAGGCGCGCGACGCCGCCGACCCGAAGGCGCGGCAGGCTGCCTTCAGCGAGGTGCAGAAGCTGCTGGTCGAGGAAGTGCCGCTGGTCTGGCTGATGGAGATGGCCTTCCCCACCATCTACGACAGGAAGCTGAACAACGTCATCACCTCGGGCGCCGGGGTGCATGCCAGCTTCGACGACGTGTTCCTGGCCTGATGGGGGCCTCGAAGCTACCCGGCTACCTGCTGGGCCGCGTGGTGAAGGCGGCGGTCGTGGTGCTCGCGATCGTCGTCTGCAACTTCTTCCTCATCCACGCCGCCCCCGGCGACCCGGCGAGCATCATCGCCGGGCAATCAGGCGCGGCCGACGCGAAATTCCTGGAGCAGCTGCGCGCCCAGTTCGGACTGGACCAGCCGCTGCACGTGCAGCTCTGGCTCTACCTGAAAGGCGTGCTGACGCTCGACCTCGGCTTCAGCCACCGCCAGCAGATGCCCGTCTCCACCCTGCTGTGGGACCGGCTGCCGGCGACGCTGCTGCTCACCGGCGCGGCCTTCCTCTTCGCGGTGGGTCTCGGCGTCACCATGGGGGCGCTGGCGGCGCGGCGCGTCGGCACCTGGGGGGATTCCGTCATCACCGTGCTGGCGCTCGCCTTCTATGCCACGCCGCTGTTCTGGGTGGGGCTGATGCTGGTGCTGCTGTTCAGCGTCACGCTGGAATGGCTGCCCTCCTTCGGCATGGCCTCGGTGGGCGTCGAGATGAACGGGCTGGAGGCGGTGCTGGATGTGGGGCGGCACCTGATCCTGCCCGGGCTGACGCTCGGCCTGTTCTATGTCGCGGTCTATGCGCGGCTGACGCGCGCCACCATGCTGGAGGTGGCCGACCAGGATTTCGTCAAGACGGCGCGCGCCAAGGGCGTGCCGGAGGGGCGCATCCTGCGCCGACACATCCTGCGCAACGCGCTGCTGCCGGTCATCACCTTCGCCGGCATCCAGGCGGGGCAGCTCGTTGGCGGCTCGATCCTGGTGGAGACGGTGTTCGCCTGGCCCGGCATCGGGCGGCTGGCCTTCGAGGCGCTGCTGGCGCGCGACTACCAGGTGCTGATGGGCGTGTTCTTCTGCACCAGCGTCATGGTGGTGCTGTTCAACCTGGTCACCGACCTGCTCTACGCCCTCGTCGATCCGCGCGTGGAGGCCTCGGCATGAAGGACTTCTGGCGCAACTTCGCGCGCAACCGCGGCGCGGTGGTGGGGCTGGTCATCCTGCTCGGCGTGCTGGCGCTGGCGCTGCTGGCGCCGCTGCTCTACCCCGGCAGTCCGTGGGACATGGCGGGGATGCCCTTCGCGCCGCCGGGCGAGATGGGCATGCTGCTCGGCACGGACAGCCTGGGGCGCGACGTCGCCGCCGGCATCGCGCATGGCGCGCGCGTCTCGCTGCTGGTGGGCGCCGTCTCCACCGTGGTGGCGCTGGTCATCGGTGTCTCGCTCGGCGCCTTCGCCGGCTATCTCGGCGGCTGGGCGGATGACGTGGTGATGCGCTTCACCGAGTTCTTCCAGACCATCCCGAGCTTCGTGCTGGCCATCCTGCTGGTGGCGATCTTCACGCCCACCATCGGCAGCATCGTCTTCGCCATCGCGGTGGTGTCCTGGCCGCCGGTGGCGCGGGTGGTGCGGGCGGAGTTCCTGTCGCTGCGCTCGCGCGAATTCGTGCAGGCCTCCGAGGTGCTGGGCAAGTCCCGCCTTGCCATCGTCTTTGGCGACATCCTGCCCAACGCGCTCTCCCCCATCGTCGTGCTCGCCTCGCTGATGGTGGCCTCCGCCATCCTGCTGGAGAGCGCGCTCTCCTTCCTCGGCCTCGGCGACCCGAACATGATGAGCTGGGGCTTCCTCATCGGCTCCGGGCGCAGCGTCATCCGCATCGCCTGGTGGATGAGCGTGTTTCCCGGCATCGCCATCTTCCTCACCGTGCTGTCGCTCAACCTGGTGGGCGAGGGGCTGTCGGACGCGCTGAACCCGCGCCTCGCGCGCAACCGCGGAGGCAAGGCATGACCCGGCTCCTCACTGTCGAGAACCTCACCGTCGCCCTGCCCGCGGGCGCCGACCGGCCGCATGCGGTGGAAGAACTCTCGCTGCATCTCGATGCCGGCGAGATCCTCTGCGTGGTGGGCGAGAGCGGCTCGGGCAAGTCGATCACCGCCAACACGGTGATGGGGCTGCTGCCCAAGGGCCTGCCGGTGACGGCGGGCCGCATCACCTTCGAGGGGGAGGAGATCCTCGGCCTCTCCGCCGAGGCGCTGCGCTCCCGCCGGGGCCGCCGCATGGCCATGGTGTTCCAGGAGCCGATGACGGCGCTGAACCCGCTGATGAAGGTGGGCGACCAGATCGCGGAAGCCCTGCAGGTGCATGGCCAGGGCCACGCGGCGCGCGCCCGCGTGCCGGAGCTGCTGGCCGCCGTGAACCTGCCGGACCCGGCGGCGATCGCGCGCATGCACCCCTTCCGCCTCTCGGGCGGCCAGCGGCAGCGCGTGATGATCGCCATGGCCCTCGCGCTCGAGCCGGCGCTGCTGATCGCCGACGAGCCGACCACCGCGCTCGACGTGACGACGCAGATGCAGATCCTGCGGCTGATCCGCAAGATCCGGTCCCGCAAGGGCATGGGGGTGATGTTCATCACCCATGATTTCGGCGTGGTGGCGGAGATCGCGGACCGCGTCGCGGTGATGCAGCATGGCCGCATCGTCGAGCAGGGTCCGGCCGCCGAGATCCTGAACGCGCCACGGCACCCCTACACCCGCGCCCTCGTTGCCGCCGTGCCGCATGGCGCGGCCGCCGCGCGCGCCGCCATCCGCCCCGCGCCGGTGCTGGAGATGAAGGGGGTGCAGAAGACCTACCAGCGCGGCGGCTGGTTCGGCGCCCGCGCCACGGTGCGCGCCATCCACGATGCCGACTTCACGCTGAACAAGGGCGAGACGCTGGGGCTGGTGGGGGAGAGCGGCTCGGGCAAGTCGACCCTCGCCCGTTGCGTGGTGCGGCTGGTGGAGCCGGAGCAGGGAGAAATCCTGTTCCATGGCACCGACCTGCGGCCGCTCTCGCGCCAGGGCTGGCTGCCCTACCGGCGCCGCATCCAGATGGTGTTCCAGGACCCCTACGCCTCGCTCAACCCGCGCCGCAAGGTGGGGGAGGCGATCATGGAAGGCCCCATCACCCATGGCGTGCCGCGCGCCGAGGCCCTGGCGCGGGCGCGCGAGCTGCTGCGGCTGGTGCGGCTCGACGAATCCGCGCTGGAGCGCTACCCGCACGAGTTCAGCGGCGGGCAGCGGCAGCGCATCGGCCTGGCCCGGGCGCTGGCGATGCAGCCGGAGCTGCTGATCGCCGACGAGCCGGTCTCGGCGCTCGATGTCTCGGTGCAGGCGCAGGTGCTGGAGCTACTCGCGGAAATCCGCCAGCGGCTGGGGCTGACCATGCTGTTCATCACCCACGACCTGCGCGTCGCCGCGCAGATCTGCGATCGCATAGCGGTCATGCGGCGCGGCGCCATCGTCGAGCTGGGCGCGACGGATCAGGTGTTTGGCGCGCCGAAGCACGAATACACCCGGGCCCTGCTGGACAGCATCCCCGGACGGGAGTGGACTCCTCCCGAACTTTCCGAATCCGCCTGAAGGACCGATCATGTCGACACTCGATTCCGGCGTCCGTCGCGCCATCCTCGATGCCGTGCAGGCGCTGGAAGGGGAGGCCGTCGCGGCGCTGGAGCGCCTGGTGCGCTGCCCCTCCACCCTGGGCAACGAGGCCTCCGCGCTCGACGAGATGGCGCGCAACTACCAGTCGCTCGGCCTCGACCCGATCCGCATCCCCACCGTGCCGGAGCAGCTGGCCGCCCACCCCGGCTTCTCGCCGCCGCTCGTCTCCTATGAGGGGCGGGACAATGTAGCCGCCGTTTTCAAGCCCCGCGAGCGGAAGGGCCGCAGCCTGGTGCTGCAGGGCCATGTCGACGTGGTGCCGGAGGGGGCCGCCGAGATCTGGGAGACGCCGCCCTACGAGCCCAGCATCCGGGCGGGGCGCATGTATGGCCGTGGCGCCGGCGACATGAAGGCGGGCGACATCTCCAACGTCATGGCCTTCCGTGCCCTGCAACTCGCGGGGCTGCAGCCTGCCGCCGAGGTGCAGTTCCACTCGGTGATCGAGGAGGAGTGCACCGGCAATGGCGCGCTGGCCTGCATGATGGCGCTGCCGAAATGCGATGCCGTCATCATCCCCGAGCCCGGCCCCGGCGTGGAAGGGCTCTACACCGCCGAGGTCGGCGTCATCTGGGCCTGGGTGACGGTGACGGGCCGGCCCGTGCATGTGCGCGACATGCAGGCAGGCGTGAACGCCATCGAGGCGGCCTATGTCATCTCCCAGCGCTTCAAGGCCTATGAGGCGGAGATGAACCGGGCGGAGAACATCCACTCCTCCTTCTTCGGCGTGAACCACCCGGTCAACGTCAATTTCGGCACGGTGCAGGGCGGCGAGTGGAACAGCTCCGTCCCCACCCGCGCCAAGATCGGCCTGCGCGTCGGCATCATGATGGGCAACACGGCGAAGGCGGTGAAGGCCGATATCGAGCGGCTGGTGGCCGAGGCCGCCGCCGATGAGCGGCTGCGCGGCACCAAGGTGGCGCTGGAATTCGCCGGCTTCATGGCCGACCCCTGCGTGTTCGACAAGGAAGCCACCATCGTGAAGATGGTGCAGCGCCACTTCTCGGAGGCCAATGGCCGCGAGCTGCGCGACTACCCCGCCTCCGGCCTCACCGATGGCCGCTTCTTCGAGCTGTACCAGAAGACGCCGGTGGCCTGCTTCGGGCCGGATGCCGATGCCATCCACGGCATCGACGAGAGCGTCGGGCTGGAGAGCTTCCACGCCACCACGCGCACCATCGCGCTGACCATGGCCGAGTGGTGCGGGGTGGAGAAGGCATGAGCAACCTTCCCGTCAACAATCTTCCCGTCTCCGGCGCCCGCCTCTGGGAGAGCCTGATGGCGATGGCGCGGATCGGCGCCACGGCGAAGGGCGGCTGCAACCGCCAGACCCTGACCGATCTCGACGGCGAGGGCCGCGCCCTGCTGCAACGCTGGGCTGAGGAACTCGGCTGCACCGTGCGCGTGGACCGCGTCGGCAACATGGTGATCCGGCGCGAGGGGCGGGACCCTTCGCGCCCCGCCGTGGCGATGGGCAGCCATCTCGATACCCAGCCGACGGGCGGAAAGTATGACGGCGTGCTGGGCGTCCTCGCGGGGCTCGAGGTGCTGCGCGCGCTGCACGAGGCGGGCATCGAGACGGAGGCGCCCATCGTCCTGGTCAACTGGACGAACGAGGAGGGTGCCCGCTTCGCGCCGCCGATGATGGGCAGCGGCGTCGCCATGGGCCTGTTCGAGGAGGCCGAGGTGCTGGCCAAGACCGACCCGGCCGGCGCCGTGTTCGGCGAGGAACTGCGCCGCATCGGCTGGCAGGGCGAGGCTGACCCGGCCGAGGTTCAGAAGCTCGGCGCCTATTTCGAGGTGCATATCGAGCAGGGGCCGCTGCTGGAGGCGGATGGCATCCCGGTGGGGGTGGTGGACCGCGCGCTGGGCCAGCTCTGGTACGATGTCACCGTCACCGGCGAGGACGCCCATGCCGGCTCCGCCATGGGGCCGCGGCGGGATGCGATGGTGGCCGCCGCCATCCTCGTCCAGGCGGTGGAGGAAATTGCGCGCGAGGCGGGCGGCGACGGGCGCGGCACGGTGGGCCGCCTCACCGTGGTGCCGGACAGCCGCAACGTGGTGCCGAGCCGCGTGTGGTTCAGCGTCGATTTCCGCCATGGCGACCCGAAGGCGCTGGCCCGCATGGGCGAGGCGCTGGAGGCGCGTGCCGAGGCGCTGGCCGCCGCGCGCGGCGTGGAGGTGGAGGTCGCGCCCTTCTGGGAATTCCCGCTGACGCCTTTCGACCCCACCCTGGTCGCCGCGCTGCGCCAGGCCGCCGAGGGCCGCAACCTGCCCTACCGCGTGATGCCGACCGGCATCGGGCATGACGCCGTCTATCTCGCCCGGCGCGTGCCGACGGCGATGATCTTCGTCCCCTGCGAGGGGGGCATCAGCCACAACGAGGCCGAGGCCATCACGCCCGAATGGGCGGAGGCCGGGCTGGTCGTGCTCGCCGACGCGGTGCTGGCCACCGCCGGGCGGGCGACAGGGGAGTGAAGTCCATGCGCATCGCCATCGGCGGTTTCCTGCACGAGAGCCATTCCTTCGCGCCACGCTCGACGGAGTGGGAGGATTTCGTCCATCCCGGCGGCTTCCCGGCCTTCCAGCGCGGTGCCACGCTGCTCGACACGCTGCGGCCGAGCGCGGTGCCGGCGGCCGGCGCCATCGCGGTGGGCGAGAAGCGGGGCGACACGCTGGTGCCGCTCGCCTGGGCCTTCGCCAACCCGGCCGGGCCGGTGCGCGCGGCGGCCTTCGAGCGCATCGCCGCCTGCATCGTGGCCGACCTCACTGCGGCGCTGATGGAGGCACCGCTGGACGGCGTCTATCTCGACCTGCACGGCGCCATGGTGGCCGAGGACTACCCCGATGCCGAGGGCGAGCTGCTGCGCCGCGTGCGCGCCGTGGTGGGCGCCGAGGTGCCCATCGCCGCCAGCCTCGACCCCCACTGCAACCTGACCGAGCAGATGGTGCGGCTGGCCGATGTGCTGGTGCCCTTCCGCACCTATCCGCATGTGGACATGAAGCCCGCCGGCGCCCGCGCCATGGAGCTGCTCGGCGCCCGCATCGCGCGCGGCGCGCCCTATGCCCGCGCCTTCCGCCAGCTCGACTACTGGATCTCGCTCACCGCGCAATGCACGCTGGTGGAGCCGATGAAGGGGATCATGGACCTCCGCGCCAGCCTCGCCGAGCGGCCGGGCGTGGTGGAGCTCGGCTTCTGCTTCGGCTTCCCCTATGCCGACTTCGCCGATTGCGGCGTGGCGCTGGCCTGCTACGCAGAGGACCAGAACGCCGCCGATGCGGCCGCCGACGCGCTGCTGGCCGAGCTGGCGGCGCGCGAGCCGCGCTTCGCCGGCGGCGTGGCGCCGGCGGCGGAGGGCGTGGCCGAGGCCATCGCCATCGCCGCGCGCAACCCCGGCAAGCCGGTGGTGCTGGCCGACACGCAGGACAACCCCGGCGGCGGCGGCCATGGCGACACCATCGGCCTGCTGGCCGAGCTGGTGCGGCAGGGGGCGGATGCCGTGCTGGGCCTGATCAACGACGCCGAGAGCGCGGCCGCCTGCCACGCGGCGGGCGAGGGCGCCGAGGTGACGCTGAAGCTCGGCGGCAAGTCGGATGGCGCGCCGCTGGAGGTGACGGGGCGGGTGCTGCGGCTCTCGGACGGGTGCTTCACCTGCACCGGCCCGATGACCGGCGGCAACACCGCCGATCTCGGCCCTTCGGCGCTGCTCGGCATCGGCGGCGTGAAGGTGGTCGTGGTCAGCCGCAAGATGCAGGCGCATGACCAGGCGCTGTTCCGGCACCTGGGCGTGGAGCCGGCGGCGGAGAAGATCGTGGCGGTGAAGAGCAGCGTGCATTTCCGCGCCGACTTCCAGCCGCTGGCGGAGCAGGTGATCGTCGTGGCGGCGCCCGGCCCCGTGGTGGCCGACCCGTCCTCGCTGCCCTTCCAGAATCTCCGCGAAGGGCTGCGCACCCGGCCGCACGGCGCCAACGCCTGAGAGGAGAGGGGTCGTCGTGGGGGGGAGCGCGCTCCCCCCACGGGCCTCAGATCATGTTCGCCGCGCGGAAATCCATGGATTCCACGGGGTAGGCCTGCCACGCGATCGTGGCCTTCTTGCCGTAGAACATGGTCAGGTCGTGCAGGGCGGTGCCCGGCGGATCCACCTCGTCGTAGATCTCCAGCATCCGGCGGAAGGCGCGGCGGCGCTCCGCGGTGTCGAGCGAGCTTTGCAGCACCGGGCAGAGCGCGTTGAACTCCTCGTTCGTCCAGGCCTTGATGACGCGCTGCACGTTGCTGCCGGGGCCGTAGCGGCGCACCATCGCGCCGACCGGGTCCTGCCAGAAGATCGTGTCCGAGGCGTCGCAGATGCCGAGGCCGGGCTGGTAGACCTGCGACCAGTTCTCCTTCACCTCGATCTCGACATTCAGCCCGACGGCGCCCCACATCTCCTTCAGGATCTGGGCTGTCTGGACCTGCAACGTGTAGTAGTTGTTCAGCACGCGGTAGGCGATGCGCCGGCCGCCATAGCCCGCCTCCTTCAGCAGGGCGCGGGCCCTGTCGGGCTGGAAGCCGGGGCCTTCGTAGTCGGCCAGGTAAAGATCGCCATAGCTCCTGTCCTGGTGGCCATTTGGCACCCAGGTGCGGCCGCCATAAAGGCTGTCCACGATGGCCTGCCGGTCGATCGCCATGGAGAGGGCGCGGCGGACCCGCGCATCGGCCAGGGCAGGCTCGAACTTGTTGTAGACGATGGCGCGCACGTTCTGGATGGCACCGCCCGCCACGGCGCGCCCGGCCATGGACTGGATGGTGGGGATCTGGTCGGGCGAGACCTCGGTGATGAAATCCGCCTCGCCGGTGGCCAGCTGGTTCAGGCGGCTGGCCAGCTCCGGCACGACGCGGAACTCCAGCTCGTCCACCACCGGCCGGCCGCCCCAATAGGCGCCATGCGCGGTGAAGACGAAGCGCCGGTCATAGGAGAACTCCTTCACCTTGAACGGGCCGGTGCCGACCGGCGCCTGCTCCCAGGCGGAGAAGCTGGGTGCCGCGAGGAAGGCGCGCTTGCTGATGACCTGGCTGCCCCAGCCCGCCAGGCGCCGCTCCAGCAGCGGGTCCGGCCCGGTGGTGGTGACGCGCACCGCCATCGGGCCGATGGCTTCCACGCCGGCGATGGTCGGCAGGAACGGGCGTGTCTGCAGATAGCCCGGCGCCTTGGGGTCGGACATGCGCTCGGGGCCGAAGGTGAAGGCGACATCCTCCGCCGTCATCGGGCTGCCGTCATGGAACAGCACGCCCTCGCGCAGCGTGAACGCCATCTCGGTGGCCGAGAGGCGCTCCCAGCGCGTGGCCAGGCCCGGCACCAGCTTCGCGCCATCGCGGTAGTCGATGCCGATCAGCGTATCGTAGAGATTGTAGCCCATGCGGAAGGAGACGTTGCCGTAATCGCGGCTGGGCTCCAGCGTCGCCGTGCCGGGCGAGTTGGGCATGGCGATGACGATGCGGCGGGGCGTGGCGGCGCGCAGCGGCCGGGCGGCGAGCAGGGTGCCCGCGCCCGTCAGCACGCCGCGCCGGGTGAGGAGGAGAGACATGGGGCCTGTGTCCTTGCCGTTGCAGGCCCGCCGCGGCCCCGCATGGCCAGGGCATGCGCTGTGGCCCCGGCCGGCCCTTTTGCCCCGCAGATACCCTCGCCGCGTGACGCCGGTGTGACCGCTTGCCCGCCCGAATGATGACGTTGGCGGTGCCCGCTCAGCCCTGCGCCCGCTCAGCCCTGCGCCAGGAAGGCGCGCACCGCCTCGGCCTTCGGCATCGGCGCCACCGCGCCATACCCCGTGGTGGCCAGCGCGGCGGCGGCGTTGGCGTAGCGCGCCGCTTCCTCCAGCGTGTCCCCCGCTACGAAGCGTGCCAGGAAATTGCCGGCGAAGGTGTCGCCCGCGCCGGTGGCGTCCACCGCCTTGACCTTGCGGCCGGGCAGGGTGGTGCGCCCCTCGCGCGTGGCCACCATCACGCCATCCTTGCCGAGCTTCAGGATCACGCGCGGCGCCATCTCCAGGTAGAAATCGGCGATGGCGTCCGGCTGCTCCAGCCCGGTCAGCGCGGTGGCGTCGTCGTAGCTGGGCAGGGCGATATCGGCCATGCGCAGCGCCGCGTGGATGGTGGCCCGCGCCCGCGGCAGCGGCCAGAGGGCGCGGCGCAGGTTGGTGTCGTAGGATACGGTGACGCCGGCCGCGCGCGCGATCTCCATGGCGCGGAAGCAGGCATCCGCCGCGCTGGCCGAGATGGCCTGGCTGATGCCCGAGACGTGCAGCACCCTGGCCGCGCGGATGGCGTCCTCCGGCATGTCGTCCGGCGCCATGCGGCTGGCGGCGCTGCCGGCGCGGTAGAAGGTGAAGGCGTGCCCCTCCGGCCCGTGAGTGACGAAGTAGATGCCGGTGGGCGCGTCCTTGCGGCGGATCACCGTGCTGGAATCCACCCCCTCGCGCGCCCAGAGCGCCATGAAGCTGTCGCCCGGCACGTCCTGGCCGAGGGCGGTGATGTAGCCCGCCCTGGCCCCCGCGCGCGCGGCGGCGACGGCGGCGTTGGAGGTGTCCCCGCCATGGCCTTCGAGGTAGAGGGCGCGCCCCGTCTCATCGGGCGGGAGCTGGTTGAACTCCAGCATCGGCTCGCCCAGGCAGAGGATCTCCGCCGCGCTCATGCCTGCATGATTCCGAGCGCCTCGCGCGCCGCGGCCTGCACCGCCTCGCGGTTGCCGGCGGCGATCGCCTTCTCGTCCACCAGCTTGCCACCGATGCCGACGAAGGCGGCGCCGGCCGCGATATACTCGCCCGCGTTGCGCGCATCGACGCCGCCCGTGGGGCAGAAATCGACGCCGGGGAACACCGAGCGCAGCGCCTTGACGTGCGCCGGGCCGCCGACCGAGCTGGCCGGGAAGATCTTGACCACGTCGGCCCCGGCGGCGCGGGCGGCACGCACCTCGGTCGGCGTCAGCGCGCCCATCATCAGGCAGGCGCCGGCCTCGCGGGCGGGAGCGGCGAGGGAGGGATCGACCCAGGGCGAGACCAGGAAGCGCGCGCCGGCCTGGATGCAGGCCTCGGCCCGGGCGGCATCCGGCACCGTGCCGGCGCCGACCAGCAGGCCCGGCTCGGCCGCCAACTCGCGGATGACGGAGAGCGCGTCCGGAATGGTCAGGGTGATCTCGAAGATGGTGATGCCGGCATCGCGCAGCCATTGCGCGGCGGTGGCAGCATGGGCGGCGGTGCTGGTGCGCACCACGGGCACGATGCGGGCGGCGCGAAAGGTGTCGATCAACGGATGCGGGGCCACGGGGACTGTCCTTCACGGCGTGCAGGGCGTGCGTCGCGCCTAGGGGCGCGGGGGCCGCAGGCTAGCCGCGCGGGGCGGGGCCGTGAAGCGGGTGGCGGCATTTTGCCGGCCGTGACCGGAAGGCGGGAAGCCAGGCGGCTTCAGGCCATCGAGGCGAGCTTGCCGGCGGTCTTTTCCAGCGTGCGCGCGGCGGCGTGGGCGTGCTGCACCTTCTCGGCGGTGCGGCCGAGCGTCTCCTGGTAGCTGTGCACCTGGGTGGCGAGGCCACCGGTCGCGTCGCGCAACGCGGCGAGGTTCTGGCGGAACTCGGCGACGGCGT